>CAZFWO010000168.1:0-2529 GCA_964522785.1 uncultured Desulfurellales bacterium | reverse complement strand
AGTTGAGCAGCATCAAGTATTATTTCAAATTTTCCAATATGATATTCGCTGCTTTTTTGCCAGATTGAAGCATTCCTCCAAATACAGGACCCATTCTGTGTGCACCGCTTACCGCAACAGCAGCCATACCAGCAACAATAAGTCCAGGGTAAACCTCCTCTGTATGCTCAACCGTAGCCTGTTCACCAATTTCAGCCCACATAGGTTTCTCGCCGACAACACTGCCTGTAGGGGATTGAATTTCAACTCCTGCCTTTCTTGTAAGAATACTTGCAATATCAGCATCGTGTCCCGTAGCATCAACAACATACTTGCTTGTAACAACAAGCGGATCTACCGGTAAATGAGCCATATTGACAGTTGTCCATCCGAAAACCAATCCATTTACCCTGTAATTCCCACCAATCTTTTTTAAAACTACATCCTCTATCTCAATTGCATTAAACACCTTTGCTCCGGCTTTGACAGCTGCAGATGTAAGTGTAGAAACAGATTCAACGGCATCTGCAGTATAATAACCATCCATATATTTTTCATATTTTATGCCAAACTCATCCAAAATTTCTCTGCCCATATCCTGAACAACTATCTCATTAAAGAGCATTGCTCCGCCCCACATTCCGCCGCCTATTGTCAGCCTCTTATCAAAAAGGGCAACCTTTGCACCGTTTTTTGCCAGGTGATATGCGCAAACCAAACCTGCAGGACCGCCTCCAACTATACTTACATCATTTTCAAGATAATCCATGAGCTTATTCATGTATCTCTCTACTATCGCCTTTGATATAATTTTCTCATCCAATTCAGCCATCTTAAATACCTCCAGTTTTTTTCCCTATATAATAAATACCCTTTGGCGTTTCTACCCTATCTCGAACTATATCCATTTTTTGCTTATGCCTACTTATGACGGTTCCGATGCATTCCTTACACACAGGATGGATTGGCAATTTCATGCATCTCTCAACATAAAAAAACAGACGTAAGTTAACCGCATCACTCATAACATATTTGGGGTTATTTTTCAAAGCAATTTTGCATATGCTGTTACCGTACGCCCTGTAGTTTGTATAGTAGGTAAAAAGATATGAAAAATATATAGACACATACAAAATCTTCAAAATTATAGTAAAAGAAAAAAACGATACAAATATTACATCGTATTTATTTTTAAGCTTTTGAAGCATGTATATAAAAATTACAGAAATCAATACCGCCAATGCAGAAACAATATAATCATCTGTTTTTGTAAATTCATAATCAAAAACAGCACCTGCAGCACCTATCACTGCTGTCAAGATAAGGGCAAAAATCCCTATCTTTTTGAAGTCAACACCAATCTCAACATATTCAAGCTCGTAATATATAATACCTATCAAAAAAGCAAAAAAACCAAACAATACAAGAGTGTATCTGACTCTTCCGTCCGGTATCAAATCATACAGCAAAAAATTCGGTATAAACGCCACAAAAGAAAAGTTCGCAAGCTGCTTGATTTTATCGTTTTTGTTTAATATATTTTTGAATTCATCTCTGAATTCTCTGATAAAAAAAAGCAAAACAAGCAAAGAAAACGGTAAAAAGTGATACCAGAATTTTATCGGAAAAACAAGGGCATGAACTGCCGACTGAAAAATTCTCTCTATACTTAAAACCCTTGAGCCGGACTCGCTTATTAAAAATCCTAAAGCATAATTTATTTTGTGAATGTCGCCTGCAGAAAAAGAGATAAGCCATAAAGCAAATGAACCGAAGATGATTATAGAAGCTGCAAATACCTGTTTTAGAAATACCATATCCTTAATCTTTTTTTCTATCAGACCGTATGCAATAAGCGTAAAATAGAAATAGTGCAAAGCAGGGAAACCTTTAGATAGAAAGGCAAGGGATGCAAAAATTGAACCTATAATAACACCTTGCTTTTTAAACACAAACAGGCTAACCATCGAAGAAAAAACGAGCAGCGAAAAAAACATATCGGTTTCTGCAAGTATACCATATGAAAAATATGTAACAAATGAAGTCAGAAAGGCAAAAGAGGCAAAAAGAGAGGCTTCAATGCCGACTATATCCTTCAAAACAGCAAAAATTAACAATCCAAACAAAATTAAGGACATAATACTGACCAAACGAGCGCTGAATTCATCTGTGCCGAAAATCTTAAAAAAAGCGGCTATGACAATATTATGCAGAGGAGGTTTCTTGAAATACGGCTTGCCTAAAACGGTTGGTTGGATATAATTTTTATTGTAGTTCATCTCAAGGGCTATTATAGCCCTTCTTGGTTCTTCATGTTGGAAATACATCTTGCCAAGATGGAAAAATGCCCCAAATAGGTATAGAATCGACAAAGCAATCAAAATCTTTTTGGAAACAAGCATATGAAAATTATATTTATTGATATATCAAATGTCCAACACAAATAACGCTTCATTCTCAAAATAGCGATCTCATCTATTCAACTATTGAGCTATTGCAACGGTCTCATTATGTAACGTTGAGGTTTGAAAAAATTATAAAATACAGAAT
>CAZFWO010000167.1:0-2608 GCA_964522785.1 uncultured Desulfurellales bacterium | reverse complement strand
TTTGCAAGGTTTGATTTTTTATTTTTTATTAAAACTACTCCGCCTATAACTAACAAAATAGAGACCAATATTACAATTATAGTTTTTTTCACTTTACAATCTCCTCTAAGTTATTTCCGTACATTACGGCAAGTTTTGATATAACCTCCCATTTGTCTGCCTTTAATTCTAAAAGCGATGCTTCTGCATTCAAAAGGGCGTCCTCATATCTTAAATATTCCTCTTCTAACATTCTTTGTGCATTAAAAGCCACCTTTGCATATTTTAGGAGCTGATACTGGTTGTTGAGCTCTTTTTTTGCTATCACAATGGAATTATTGATTGTTTTGAGTTGGGCATTTAGGGCTATGGATTCAGACTTTAATTGTATTTTGAGCTGCTCTAATTCAGACTTGCTTTTTATGTAGTCTGATTCTGCCTTCTGGGTATCAGCATAAATTGTTTTATCGAAGATAGGCATTTGCATATAGACGCCTATGCTTGCATAATTCCTTAAGGTATATTCATCATTATTATAGCCTTTTCCAAATTTCCTAAAGATATTAGATTTAACGGCGATGCTCGGCAGGAGTTTACCCTTTTGATAGCTAATATTGTATTTTTGTGCATAGACTACATATTTTAATGGTTTTATTGCAAATAGCACAGATTCATTAATCCTTCCTGATTGCTCCATTTTGACAGAATGTTTAATGTCTATAGATGTTAGCGTCTTTATATTTGATTTTACGGTATCGATAGTTGATTGTATCTGGTCTAATTTTATATCTATCTGGTTTATTCCGCTTTCTATTTTAATTTTTTGGATTTCGGGGATCCTTCCGTTTTTCACTCCTATCTCTATTCTTTTAAGTGTTGATATTATGGAGTTTCTCCTTGCGTTTAATGCTTTTTTTAAGTTTTCTAAATATTGCAGTTTTGCATTGAGTGATACTAATGCGGCTTCATTTCTTAAAAAATTCAAGAAAGCCTTTTCTTTAGCGCTTTTATGCATCATTTTTGCCTTTTTAACCATATTAAACAAGGAGTATGAAAGTATAGGCATACTTATCTGTACACCGATACTTTTTATGTCTTTGCTAAAAGGGAGAGGTTTTCCCTGCTTCATAAGCATTGAGCTCTCAGATGGCGTTGTAGGCCTTAGGTTTGTCGGTGAGTTGAAATGTTCATAGGATGCAATACTGTAAATTTTTGGAAAAAACATAGATTCTGACTTTTCCTCAGCATTTTTGGCGCTTTTTTCCATATACTTGTCGACTTTTGATATTGGCTGCTTTTTAAGTGCCATAAATAGATCGTGCATCGATAGAGCATAAGCGTTTACTGCAATAGAGCTTGCAATAATGAAGGCCGTTAATTTTTTAATCATCTTTTCTCCAATCCCTTTAAAATTATTTTATATAGTTCAAAGGGTGCATTATCAATATTCCTAAGAAGGGGTTCATTTTGTGTAAATTTTTTTGACAGCTTTTTTCTCAAAGAAGAACTTGATAGATAGTAGCTTATAGATCCTATAACAATAAAATGAACCATTTTTGTATCTCTTTTAACAAATACACCCGCCTTTACTCCCTTTTCAATAATTTCGTTGAGTGTTTTAAGAATATCTAAAAACCTATTCATAACATTATCCGACATATGGATGCCATCAGATGCCAGTTCTCTCATTAAGATTCTTATAAAGGTCTCATCCTTCTTTGCCTGTAAAAAAAATGCTTCTATATAAACCTTAAGCGCAATTTCGTAATTGTCTGTTTCCTTCTTTTTTTCCACAATATAGTTATATATGGCATTTACGGAATCTCTCAGAACACAGGAGTACAAATTTTCCTTATTCTTGAAATGATAATAGATTAAAGCCTTATTTACATCGGCTTTTGAAGCTATCTTATCCATAGTTGTGCCGTCATAGCCCATTTTTGCAAACAACCTTTTTGCCTGTTTTAAAATAATCTCTTTCTTGCTCATTTATTCTCCTTTAACTAACTGGTTAGTATAATAAAAGAAAAGGAAATGTCAAAATAGAGTTATTTCAAACTTTCTTTTATGAGTCGAATGAAATTGTCAACATCCTCATTTGTCGTGTTGAATAAGGTTACCCATCTTGCAATACATCTGTTTTCATCCACAACATAGAAAAATGATTTTCGCTGCATATTGTTTATAGCTTTCTTGAGTAGTACTGCAAAAATTTCGTTTGCCTCGACAGGCCATAGAAGTTTTATTTCATTCGTATCACTTAGTTTACTCTCAAGCAGCTTTGCCATATTATTAGCGTTTTTGGCGTTTTTAAACCATAAATTATCCTGAGACCACTGCACAATGTATAGTTTCTTATCAAGTTCTCGAAACGAATATGAATTTTAGATGACCCAGCACCTATTTTCGTGGATGAAGTTTTTTAAGAAAATAAAAGTTTTTACAAAAATAGGTGCTGGGTCATCGTTAAAAAATTCATTCTGAGTTGAGAAAATCTTGATAAGAAATTTTGCAAGAGTATAATTCTATCGCTGTGCAGTGGTTTCTTAATTTAAGTATTAGGTAAAATAAGGTAATCTTGTGCCTTAGTATGCTTAATGAGCAAATAAAGAAAGTAACCCGTCACCTA
>CAZFWO010000166.1:0-2704 GCA_964522785.1 uncultured Desulfurellales bacterium | reverse complement strand
ATGCAGTTTTTTAAAATAGAATAGGTGACGGGTTACTTTCTTTATTTGCTCATTAGGCACACTAAGCACAAGATTACCTTATTTAAAATACAGTTTTTGTTTTTTTTGCAAAAAGAGCAGATGGTAAGTGAGGGCTTGGTGGGTGCTGGGTTGATAACCTAATTACTCCGCATCCAATACCCAATACCCAATACCTAAAACCACACACATACACATACACTTTGAATTGAAAGAGTTTGATAAGAAACAATAATATATTATATTGTTATTGAATTGTACAGTGGTCTCATTCTATTTAAAATGGGGGTGTTTTGGTTAATTGACAAAAGTTCATTTTTTGCTTATTATCTTAAACAGTGGGTTTAATTTAAATGAGAGTTAAATAGTTTAGGAGGTTTGAGATATGAGTGGTTTGTTTGATAGCATTAGTCTTGGTGGTTTAAGGTTGAAAAACAGATTCATCATGGCTCCTATTAAGACGGCTTACTGTTTACCTGGCGGAAAGGTAACAGAAAGGCATATTAACTTTTATGACAACATTTCGAAGGGTGGCGTATCGCTTGTTATCCTGGAGCCTGTGGCTGTAACAAAAAGTGGTAGAGAGCATCCGAAGCAGATATGTATAGATAACGAACAATGCGCATCCGAATTGTCAAAAATCGTGAACATCATACATAAAAACAATACCTTTGCATGTATAAATTTAAACCATGCAGGTAGAGCAGCAAACCCTCAAGCCATAGGTTCTTCACCAAAAGCACCGTCTGCTATGTTGTGCCCTGCAACAGGCGCAACGGCGGAGGAGCTGAGTGTGGAAGAGATAGAAGAAATTGTTGAAGGTTTCGGGATGGCAACACAAAGAGCCATGAATCTTGGATTTGATGCTATAGAAATACAGTGTGGACATGGATATTTGATAAATCAATTTTTAAGCAAAAGAACCAATAAAAGAGCGGATAAATACGGACAGGACGGATTACTTTTTGCAAAACAGGTATTTGAAAGTGTATTTAAATATTCAAAGAACACGCCAGTTATTATAAGGATTTCCGGAAGCGAGTTTGTAGAAGGAGGTCTTAATCCTCAACAAAACAAAGAACTTTTGGATTTGGCAAAAGAATACGGTGTCTCAGCAATTCATGTTGGATTTGGTAATGCTTGCGATAATCCTGCGTGGTATTTCAACCACATGGCTCTTCCTGAGGAGCCTCAATATCAGGTATTCAGAGATATAAGAAAATTAACCAATCTACCCATGATTGTTGTAGGCAGAATGGCTGATAAAAACAAGCTGCAGAAAATAGTTGATGAAAATCTGGGCGATATAATAGCCTTTGGAAGACCGTTGATAGCTGATCCTCAAATTGTTAATAAGATAGAAAAAAAGGATTACGATTCTATCGTTTACTGTGGCTATTGTCTGCAAGGTTGCCTCTTCAATGTTAGATCTGGAGCAGGAGTTGGTTGTATTGTCAATCCTCAAATAGACAAGAAACCGCTGAAGAAAACCGAAAAGCCAATGAAATGCATAGTTGTGGGTGCAGGCCCTGCGGGAATAACGGCGGCAATTACGCTTGCAAAAAAAGGGCATACGGTAAAATTATATGAAAAAAGCAGTTTGCCCGGCGGGCAATTTAGACTTGCGCCGCTATTTACACTTAAAGAGAGCATGAACAGGCCGCTTAATTCAATGATAAAACAGCTTGAAAATAGCAACGTTGATACTGTTTACAATACAGAAGTCGATTTTGAGCTGTTGAAATCCGAAGCGCCTGATCTTGTCGTTATCGCAACTGGTGCAACCTCTAATGTGCCTGATATAGAAGGGCTTAATGAGCAATACTGGATGACGGGTGTGGATTTCTTCTCCAAAAAGAAGTCTGTTAAGGGAGAAAGGGTACTTATAATAGGCGCTGGTATGATAGGTGTTGAGGCTGCAGAAACGTTGTCAAAAGAAGGTAAAACTGTTGTTGCAACAAAAAGAACCGATACGATAGCAAACGATATGGAACCTATAACAAAGGCTATGACAATGAAGAGCTTATCATCAAGGGATAATATGAAACTTATGCCAAATACAACCGTTAAGAGATTTACCAGCAGAGGTGTTGAGGTTGTTTCAAATGGGAAAGAGGTTATTTTGGAGCCGTTTGATACAGTAATTTTGACTGCCGGAATGAATCCGAATGTTGAACTGTATAATAAAATAAAATCTCAATTTGAGCATGTGGAGATTATTGGTGACGCAGTTGAACCTAAAAATATATTTGCAGCCACACAGGCGGGTTATGAAGTAGGCTCAAAATACTAAAACTTAGGGGTTTAATGCCCCTTTGTCAATATATATCGAGACCACTGCAGAAGTGTACTGTTTCTTATCAAACTTTTTCAACTCAGAATGAATTTTTTAACGATGACCTAAGCACCTATTTTCTGACATTACGCAAAAAGTGCTTAGTGTGCTTAATGAGCAATGTCCTTCCCCGTCACCCATTCTTAAAGATAATGTTTTAAGAATATAAAAAGCTCATTTGCAAAAAACTATAAAAATATGCAATTTTTTTAAAATAGAATAGGTGACGGGTTACTTTCTTTATTTGCTTATTAAGCACACTAAGAGGCCACTGCAGAAGTGATGAAATAATGCTTTTACAATTTCTTATCAAATTCTCTCAACTCAGAATGAATTTTTTAACGATGAATT
>CAZFWO010000165.1:0-2748 GCA_964522785.1 uncultured Desulfurellales bacterium | reverse complement strand
AAGTATAATTCTTTTGATTTTTTTATACGGCAAATTTTTATTTACTTCAACTACATCGTAGAAAAAGCAATCATCGCTGATAAGAATTTGTGATGCATATTTAACTTCACTTAATTCGTTCAGATGGCTATCTGTTATTTCATAAACTTTATCGTCCTTAAAAAATAGAGTATCAGAAATAATCTTTAGCACCTCCTGCAAAGAAGTAAAAAACCTTACATCCGTAAGAATTGCGTTTTAATACAACATGGTAATAAAAATCCTCACCGTCCAAGTTTACATGAATTTTAACATAAAAGAAAGTGCTTTTTACAGATATATAAGGCACGATTTTAATATACACATCGTCTGGAATATTTGCAATGTTTTTAATTTCAGATACATCCTTGATGCATGTGCCTTTTCTGTAGTCTACTATGTCGTCTATGTAATTTTCAAGCAGAGGTATGTAGTTAGATAATGTGTCTTTTGAGGAAAAGTTTAGGTTGAGCTTTCCATCTCCAAGTACGGTAAAGTGTTTTTTTAGCTTTTCTACCGTTGAGGCTTTGAGAAATATGTTTAATTCGTTCATTGAAGATAGCTGATTATTTTTTACATTGAGGAGCATACTTTTGTACTGCAGTGGCGTACCATCTATGCCGTTTGGCGAGTTTGTGTTGTTTTTATCTATCCAATCGATGATTTTATCTGTAGAATTGACTATATCAAGATCATCTGGATAAAGGCTTGAAACAGCGTTTTTTATCATTTTTGAGAATGTTTTGTTTGTAATGAGGTTTAGATTAATCTTTTCATTTATTGGTACTACTTTAATTGAAACATATCCGAGCTCTACATGGATTGTGGGTATGTTATTCCAATCGTCACTTTCGCATATATAGTTTTTGTTGCTGTTTTTGATTAGCTCTGAGACAGCTTTTGTAGCTGATACCGCATACAGATAAGCCTGTTTTTGCAGTTTTATATCGTTTACAAGGGTATACTCCTCAGATGTGGATGTGATTAGCTTCATCCCTATCGCTGCTGCAATAGCTATAGTAATAAGCAAAAAAATAAGTATAGCGCCATTTTTATTCATTTAAAACACCTTCATATAGTTTGAATGTCTTATTGTCTATCTCCAAAGTGATTTTCATTAATTTGGGTGTTATTAATGTGTGAGAAAATTCTGTGCCATTATAGCCGTAAACATGGAACTGCTTAACATTACCAATGAGCTTCGTTTTAATATCGAAATTTAAGTTGTCTTCTTTTTCTTCTCTCACAAGATAACCATTGTCCACATACCAGCTCACTTTAACGGGCAAATCGCAGCTAAAAAATAGCGAATGCCAGGTTTCAAAACCTATAATGGCATTGCCATCAATATCGCTTCTCATTGATATCTGTTTGCTTGTCATAGATTCTATGTCTTCGCTGACTATCCTATCTAAGACAGCTTTTATACGCGCCTCGCTGTTTTTGTTTAACAAAGAGCTCCTGACACTGATGGTAGAAGTTAAAATAGAATAAACTCCAACCACAATGACTGCGGAGACTGATATAGCGATTAAAAGCTCGAGAATTGTAAATGCTTTATCGTTTTTCGTAAAATATGTAGTGATCAGATATTAGCTCCTTTCGTGCCGTTAAGGTGACTTGAACAATTTGCGGTATTATTGTCGGTTCCTTTTTTAGAGAGTATACAATATCACTATCGCTTGAAGCGTTTAAGGGCTTATTGAAGTTCTCCACCATCAACAGTGTTTTAAATCCGTTCTCGTGGATTTTTAGTTTATTCCTTGCATAGCCGGATGTATCAATAGCCGTGTTTAGAAGTTCATATATGCCAAGCATGCTAATTGCAACAATAACCAAAGCGATTAAAACCTCAATGAGCGTGAAGCCGTTAGAATTCACTGCTAACTTCTTTAACCTTAAGCAATAGTGGTATTGATTCATAGGTTTTTCCGTTAGAAAAGGTGATTTTAAAGTAATCGCTTATACCGTCTGGATAAACAAAAACTTCAGTTGCGCTGCCCGACTGAATATGGGAGTTAACATCTATTTCAGAAACGGTGGATTCAGAAGGAATTTGTTGTTTTTTGCCGTCCCAATCAATTACAATATTACTCCCTATCTCTATTTGAAAGTCTACGGGTTTTAGACTTGTTTTAGACTCTTTTATCGCGCTATTTAGAAGTGAATTAAAAAAAGTAACTGTGTTGTTCGGTTGAACCACTCTTCTTGTTAGATTTGGCACTACGCTCATAACGCCTATGCCTATAAGAACCAGAACGATAAGTATCTCTATTAGGGTGAAGCCTCTATTGGAGCTCATAGCTCTTTATATCTGCATCGTATCCAGTGCCACCGGGTTTACCGTCTACGCCGTATGAGATAATTTCATAGGGTCTGCCGTTGTCTCCAGGACATCTGTAAATGTATGGATGCCCCCACGGGTCTTTTGGCACTTTATCTAAGTAACCCTCCGGCCTGTAATTTTGTGGTATGGGGGGTGTTGCTGGTTTTTTTACCAGCGCCTCTAAGCCCTGCTCTGTTGTTGGATAGAAACCGCTGTCTAATTTGTATAATTTTAAAGCCGTTTCAATTGCTCTTATGTCGTTTTTTACTTTGACAACACGCGCCTGATCTGGTCTGCTCATAATTTTTGGCACAATAAATGTTGCAAGAAGCCCCAAGATGAGTATTACTACCATCAACTCAATGAGCGTAAAACCTTTTCGCGTCATTTCAATCACCTCTTTT
>CAZFWO010000164.1:0-2764 GCA_964522785.1 uncultured Desulfurellales bacterium | reverse complement strand
TCATATTCGTTTCGAGAACTTGATAAGAAATATGGATTCTGCAGTGGTTTCATACTTAAAATTACAATTTTTCTATTGACTACAAAATCCTTTTATAGCAATATACTATAATTTCTATAAAAAGGAGGCCGATTTGAGTATATTTAAGGTTAATAAAACAATTGATGAAATAAATGAAAAAATAAAAAACGGCGAGGCTGTCGTCGTCAATGCGGAGGAAATGATAGATATTGTGGAAAAAAAAGGCATAGTTGAGGCTGCAAAAAGCGTCGATGTTGTTACAACGGGAACATTCGGCACCATGTGTTCAAGCGGAGCATTCATAAACTTTGGGCATACAAAGCCAAAGATAAAAGCCACAAAGGTCTGGCTTAACGATGTCGAAGCATACGGTGCAGTTGCTGCTGTAGATGCATATATAGGAGCAAGCTCGGTGAAAAAAGGTGATCCTTTAAACGCCGTTCATCCGGGAAAATTTGAGTATGGCGGAGGACATGTAATAGAGGATCTAATTGCCCGCAGAAAGGTCAAACTCGTTGCCGAAGGCTATGGAACCGATTGCTACCCTTCAAAGCATATAGAGATGGATATAACCATAGATGATCTAATTGATGCTACACTCTGCAATCCGAGGAACTGCTATCAGAACTACTCTGTGGCAATAAACACAACCGATAGCACAATCTATACATACATGGGTGCTTTAAAACCCAATGTAACAAATGCTACATACTCTTCAGCCGGACAGCTCTCGCCCTTGATGAACGACCCGTTTTACCTGACCATAGGCATAGGCAGTCGCATATTTTTAGCGGGGGGTGAGGGATATGTTATATATCATGGCACTCAGCACAATCCAGATGAGGAAAGAAATAAAAGGGGCATCCCAAAAACAGGTGCCGGCGCATTAGCCGTAGCAGGCGATATGAAACAGATGAACGATAGGTACATAAAAGGCGCATCAATCCTGGGATATGGCGTATCTTTAAGTATAGGCATAGGTGTTCCAATACCGATACTGAACGAGGAGATGGCATTTTTTACATCGGTAAAAGACGAAGAAATAGACGCCTATATATATGATTATGGTTTTGACTATCCAAGAAAGATAAACAACAACTACGGTCTGACAAACTATAAAGATCTGAAAAATGGAGAGATAGTAGTGGGTGGCAAAAAAATACCAGCAACACCGCTTTCAAGCTACTATATGGCTATGGATATAGCCGAGGTTTTAAAACAGTGGATTATGGATAAAAAGTTCTATCTAACAAAACCGTCAGCACTTCTTCCGCAATCCAAAGACTATAAACCCCTAAAATATATAGAAAACTATCTATGAAAAGATTTTATAGGGATTTTACAGCAAGCGGGCTAAACAGCTACGAGGTATCATATAAGGAAACAGATCTGTTTATATCGGCATGCAAGGATATGAAATTTGAGATTTTCGAATACATAAGAAATTTGAGATTAAAGATAGAACAGTACATAAAAAACCGCAATGAATTTTTAACATCACTTGAGCCTTTAAAAATAGATAAAAATGCAGACAGCATTATAAAGGATATGCTGAGGGCTGCAAAAAAAGCCTCAGTAGGCCCTATGGCTTGTGTTGCAGGGGCATTTGCGCAGTATGTGGGGAATTTGATACTGAAAGAGTGCTCAGAGTGCATCGTCGAAAATGGTGGAGATATATTCTTAAAACTCAACAGGGAGCCCACTGTAGGCATATACACAATAAATAGGTATTTAAAAGACAATATTTCAATAACCTTAAAACAAAGCAAAGAACCATACGGTATATGCTCATCAAGTGCAAAGATAGGGCCATCTTTAAGTATGGGTAGAGCAGACCTATCCATGATTGTATCTCACAATGCTGTTTTGTCTGACGGCTTAGCAACAAAAACTGCAAATATGATAAAAAACAGAAAAGATATAGATAAAGCCATTGATTTTGCAAAAACAAAAAATATAGTAGGATGTCTCTTCGTAAAAGACGATACATTGGGAATTTGGGGAGAGATGTCCATTGCGTATAATTAGGAGGAGTATACAATGATATCCAAGAAAATAATGCTGAGATTTCCAAAAGAAATATCGGACAAACCACTTACCTCTAATCTTCCAAGAAAATATGACTTAACGTTCAATATAATGAGCGCACAGATTTTTCCAAGGAAAGAAGGGTATTTGATAATAGAACTAAGCGGTGATGAAAAAAATTTTGAAGATGGCATAGACTATTTAAAAAAAAATGGTGTTCAAATACAGTTTATAGAGGACAGTATTACAAGAGACGAAAATAGATGCTACCACTGCGGATTTTGTTTGCCTGTATGCCCGACAAAGGCACTTGTCATAGAAGATAAAAAAACAATGAGAGTAGAACTACACAAAGAAAATTGTATCGCCTGCGGATATTGTGTTAAGGTGTGCCCCGTTAAAGCCATAAAATTATCCGAATTTGCTTAACCCCATACTATACAATGTAGCTTTATAGAGAAAAATAAAGTTTACTTTCTTAAAAATTTAATCAAAAGACTTTAATGAGACTATTGCGTAATCCATATTTCTCATCAAGTTCTCAAAACGAATATGACCCGTCACCCATTTTCGTGGATAAAGTTCTTAATAAAATAAAAGTTTTTTACGAAAATAGGTGCTTGACTCAACTGTTTAAGTCGATTCCTCACAAATTTGCTATTATTTTCTTTATGGTAACTAACATTACGCAAAAAGTGCTTAGTATGCTTAATGA
>CAZFWO010000163.1:0-2768 GCA_964522785.1 uncultured Desulfurellales bacterium | reverse complement strand
TCCTTTTGATACCAATCCGCCCAATCTTATAGCTAAAAGCATTACTTCATTTTTAAACAGTCTAAGCTGTTCGAGCGGTGCTTTCTCCATTTTTTTATATGCTTCCTCCATCGCACCGCTTGCGTTTTTTGTATCTTTTAGTGCATTTGTTAAGCTGTCAAAATTCTTTGTAAGCGCCAATACTGCTGTTCTTGCTCTAACATCCGGTATAAGTTTGCGCATTAGGTCCGGATCATCCGAATATTTTTTTAACTCCTGCAGTGTAGGGATTAAGCCTTTCCAGCTTATTCCAAGTTTATCCATTTCTTTTTTTGCTTCCGGTGTTGCAGAAGATAGTGCAACAATAGCGCCTCTTAGAGCTGTAACGGCCTCTGGGGTTTTTATGCCTGCTTTTGTTAGCGCTGCTATGGATGCTCCCAATGTAGCTACATCTACACCTGCAGAGCGAGCAATGGGCGCAACAATACCGATATTTTGTGCAAGTTCGGGGAATGTCGTCACACCGTCTTTTACTGTTGCAAATAGAATGTCATATACGCCGTTTAGCTTATCTACGCTCATACCGTATGCGTTTAGTATGCCTACGCCTGCGTTTACAGCTGTTTTTGTATCTGTAACACCTGCTACTGCTGCTTTTGCGGACAATCTTAACACGCTTGCAGAGTCTTTTAATTTTACGCCTGCAGATATAATGTCATATTCTGCGCTTGCCAATTCTGTTGCGCTTTGAGGCAGTTCTCTTGTCATATTCAAAATGCTATCTTTTAGCGTATTAAAGTCTTTATTCGAAGTATTTACAAGTGTTCTAACCTCTGCCATTTTTTGTGTATAATCCGCAAAAGCGTTAAAACTCTTGCCAAGTGCATATCCTGCAGCAGCTAAACCAAATAAACCTTTTTTCATCTTTGCAAAGGATGTAGAAAGCCCAAAGCTTTCCTTTTTCACTGCTGCCATTTTATCCCGCAAAGCTATCTGCGCCCTTGCATAATCCCTTGCGGATACTTCGCCTTTTCTGTATGCCTCTTTTAATCTTGTTAGCGCTGTTTTTAAACCCACACTTTCTGTTTTTAGCGCAGTCATAGGCTTTACATTCAAAGTGCGCAAAGCCTGATTAAGTGTTAATGTTTCTTTCTTTGCTTTTTCTATATTGGTTTTATAGTTTTTAGCTATTGTTGCGAGGCTTGGTTCTGTCTGCTTTGTTTTTAATACAAATTCAAAAATTTGATTGATATTCACTTAGCCCTCTCTTCCATTATCTTTGTGGTTTGTTTGAACATTGCCTCTAAAATAGAAATAGGATATTCCCAGGCGTTAGAATGGCCTGCCATAATGAGTAGGCAGACCATATAATCTAAGCTTTCTGTGCTTGCGCTTCCATCGCCTTCAATAGCCTTTTTGTCAGACTGGCTAATAAAGGGTTTAGTGTAACAATAGCCTCCTTAATTTTAATTAAGTCGGATTGTAGCAAGGCTTCTATTTCTTTTTCGCTCAAATCTGTGCAGAGTTCAAATGCTCGTGCAGGCATATCCGGGAAAAGTAGGTCTATAATTCCAGGCTCTTTCTGTTTTTCTGTGTCTTCCATCAAGCCCCTTATATCTGCAGCTGTGAGCTCTTTTACTGTTATTTTCTTATCGTCTATATCGATTATTTTAGTTTTGCGCATGGGTTACTCCTCATACTCGATATAATACGGTTCACTCTCTGTTTCAGGTGTAAGCAATGTTCCCTCAAGCGTAATAGTTGTGAAATCGTCTGCAAGAAAATCTACTGCAGATGTCGGCATCATTCTTGCTTTGTGGATATAAACGCTGCATTTTTTGCCGTTTACCTGATTTATACCTTCAAGAATTACAGCGCCTTCGACCTCTGTCACTTTAGATCCTGTTATCTTTGCACCTGTTTCATCGTAGCTATAACTTATCTTTAACGCTTCAGCATCTGTTATAGCTCCGCCGTCTTTTATCAAAATCAAGCCTACATTTGCCCTTACTTCATAGTCTGTGCCTTCCACATAGGTTGTGGAGCCTGCGCTATCCTTTACTACGACATCGCTTACTCCGGAGTGCGCAAGTTTGATATAACCGCCCAGTGCTGCTGTTGCTGCCTCATCCGTAACTGTTCCCGTGTCCGTTACAGCTGTGTTTTCACCTCTTAATGCTATCGCCAAGTTTGTTGCGTCAATCTCATCCATTTCGATTGTTATTTTTGCAGGTTTTGGGATTGCAACTCTATCGAGTGCCTGTCCGTATGTGTCGGACTGTTTTGAAATCCTTTCTTTTACATCCGCTTCTGTTTCTGCAATTGCAAGTTTTGTAGCATTGCCTATAGGTAGATATTTCCCCTGCAAATCCCTATCAATGTAAACTGCACCTTTTCCTAAAAATCCAGCCATATTAAGCCTCCATTTCCATATTCTTTGTTATTTTTTGTTTATTTTTATTACACCCCATTTTTCTAAAGATATTGCCCAATCATAAGCCTAATTCCCCGAAAACCATTTAGTAAGTATAGCTATAGCTCCGCCTATTAAACCGCCTATAAAACTTGTAGCACTATCCCATACTTTTTTATGTTCCAGCTTTTTTATTCTACAGCGGTCTTTTATCATCTCTTCTTTCATATCCATTATTGTTTCAAAAAGGATATCAAGCTTAATGTTTGTGTCTTTTATTTCTTTAAAATTTTCTTTAGTTACTATCCCGTTTGACATTCTTCAAACCTCTTGATTAAATTTTCACCATTGTGAATGAGTTTGAAAATCCATCTAC
>CAZFWO010000162.1:0-2787 GCA_964522785.1 uncultured Desulfurellales bacterium | reverse complement strand
ACCTAATACCCAGAACCTACAACACATACACTCACACATACACATACACTTTAAATTGAAAGAATTTGATAAGAAACTATTATATTGTTATTGAGCTATTGTACAATAGTGTTATCGTGTAGGGTGTTGATTCTAAAAAATTAAATTCTTTAGGATTTCTACAATATTTTTATATAAAATTATGTAATTTAATTTATTATGATGTAATTGATTATATTTTAACTTGAAATTTTATCAAAATGGTATATTGTTAGCACTCGATGAGTATGAGTGCTAACAAAAAATTTTAAGGAGGGTGAAGAGATGGCATTTAAACCTTTGATGGATAGGGTTTTGGCAGAGTTGGTAGAAACAGAACAGAAAACAGAGTCCGGAATCATAATCCCGGATACGGCAAAGGAAAAACCGCAGCAAGCAAATGTGGTTGAAATTGGAGATGATGTTGAACTCGTAAAAAAAGGTGATAGGATTCTTTTTGAAAAGTATGCTGGAAACGAGATTAAGATTGATGACAAGAAGTATGTAGTACTCAAACAAGATGAAATTCTCGGTAAATTTGAATAGGAGGTAATAAGCATGAGCGCAAAGGTATTGGAATTTGGAGATAGTGCAAGAGAATATATTTTGAAAGGTGTTAATAAGCTGGCTGATGCAGTTGCCGTAACTATGGGACCAAGAGGAAGGAACGTTGTTATTGATAGGAAATTCGGAAGCCCTACAATTACAAAAGACGGTGTTACGGTTGCAAGAGAAGTAGAGCTTAAAGAGCCCTATGAAAATATGGGTGCGCAGCTTGTTAAAGAGGTTGCAAGCAAGACTTCCGATATAGCAGGTGACGGAACAACAACAGCAACGGTTTTGGCAAGAGCTATCTATAGAGAAGGTTTGCGAAATGTTACTGCAGGTGCTAATCCTATAGAAATAAAGAGGGGAATTGATAAAGCTGTTATTAAAGTTGTTGAAGAATTAAAAAAGATTTCAAAGGATGTTACAGACAAAAAACAGATAGCAGAAGTTGGAACAATATCGGCGAACAATGAAGCTGAGATAGGTAATATTATAGCAGAAGCGATGGATAAAGTTGGTAAAAATGGAGTAATTACCGTAGAAGAAGCAAAATCAATGGAAACAGCCTTGGAAGTTGTTGAGGGTATGAGGTTTGATAGAGGCTATCTATCTCCATATTTTGCAACAAATACGGACAAGATGATTGCTGAGCTTGAAGATCCGTTTATAGTTATTACAGACAAGAAAATTAGTTCTATGCAGGAATTTCTGCCCATAGTTGAAAAAATAGCAAAAGCAGGCAAGCCATTCATAGTAATTGCAGAAGAGGTTGAAGGTGAGGCATTGGCAACACTTGTTGTTAATAAAATAAGAGGAACAATTTCCTGCGTTGCAGTGAAGGCTCCTGGTTTTGGCGATAGAAGAAAAGAAATGCTTAGGGATATAGCTATTCTAACAGGTGGACAGGTAATTAGCGAAGAAACGGGCATGAAGCTTGATACAGCTGATCTTTCCATGCTTGGAAAAGCTAAAAAAGTTATTGTTGATAAAGAGAATACGACAATAGTTGACGGTCTTGGATCAAAAGAGGATATTCAGGGGAGAATATCTCAGATTGATGCTCAGATTGGACAGTCAACAAGTGAATACGACAAGGAGAAGTTAAGAGAAAGAAAGGCAAAATTGGCAGGTGGTGTTGCAATTATTAAAGTTGGAGCAGCTACAGAGACAGAGATGAAGGAGAAAAAAGCAAGAGTGGAAGATGCTCTTAATGCTACGAAAGCCGCTGTTGATGAAGGTATAGTCCCAGGCGGAGGGACATCATTGCTTAGATGTCAAAATGTATTAGATGAAATGAGTGTTGAGAATGAGGAACAGGAGATAGGTATAAGGATTATCAGAAAAGTATTGGAAGAACCTGCTAGAGTTATTGCAAACAATGCAGGATTTGAAGGCTCCATAATAGTGAATAAGATAAGAGATAATAGCGATATCGGCTATGGATTTGACGCAAGAGGCGGCGAATTTGTCAATATGTTCGAAAAGGGAATAGTAGACCCTACAAAAGTAGAAAGAACAGCTATTCAGAATGCAGCTTCAGTTGCGGGATTGATGCTTACAACAGAAACATTAATAGCTGATAATCCAGAAGAAAAAGAAGAGATGCCACCGGCAGGCGGCGGAATGCCTGGTGGAATGTATTAAAAAATTCCACTACATCCATTTACCCACCGACTGTTTTACTGTTGGTGGGTTTTTTATTTTTGCTTAATTAATGAGAACAGCGGTGTTTACAGTTTTCTTTTCCTAAAAATATATAGTATCACTAAATATTGATTTTGACTTAATAGTGCTATTTTATCAGCCTTTTAACTTTTCCCAAAGAGAAAAACTACATTTCTTATTAAGCCCTTTCAACAAATATGACCAGCACCTATTTTGTGGATAAAGTTTTTTACGAAAATAGGTGCTGGGTAAATAATCTAATTACCTCGCACCCAAAACCACACACCGACACTCACACTTACACATATCTTAAGTTGAAAGAGTTTGATAAGAAACAGTATCATGAGACCGCTGCATAATCCATATTTCTTATCAAGTTCTCGAAACGAATAGACCTAAGCACCCAAAGCCCAAAACTTTACACTTACACATACCTTGAGTTGAAAGAGTTTGATAAGAAATAATATTATATTGTTATTGTATCATTGTGCAGTGGTTTTCCCAAACCTGTAAATTTAATTTTTTATGTTATAAATCTCTAAACTATCTTGAGGT
>CAZFWO010000161.1:0-2828 GCA_964522785.1 uncultured Desulfurellales bacterium | reverse complement strand
CTTCCTGCTCAAGCAGGATACCGAGCTGTTCGGCAAATTCCATCTCTTTGAATGCAACGCTGTCTGCATATTCTTCCAAAGCAGAAGCCATACCGTAGAGTTTCATGGAAAGAAGTCTGTCTCTTAAGCTATTCATAGGTCACATCCTGCCCATGCAGTGTGCGAATCACAGCAAATTCCTTCTTACTAATCATTTTGCTCTCTCCTTGCTTGGATTTGAGAGAGCATATCAAATTAAAAACAGTGGTGCAGTTTTACTTTGCGTTGGTGGTGTGGTATAGTTTAGCATGGCGTAGGACACTAATGTATTCTCAGATGCAGTGCTTGCCTCTGCCATAGTTGACAGGCTTGTGCATCACTGCCACATATTCAAGATAACAGGAGAAAGCTATAGAATAAAGAATCTAAAGAAGAAAGGAGAAAACCTAAACTAATCTGTTTTGCAAATATGCAAAACAGAAAAAGAAGGAAAGCAGACTTATTCAGTTTGCTTTTGTTTCATCCTACCAAAGTGGGGAATTTAAACGCCCCAAAGGTGGGGGAAAGAGGTTGACTTTAACAACATTAGACTCTTAAATGAAGCTGACGGGATGAGAAATTGCGAACAAAAGTTGACAGGATCGTATGTGTAAGTGTGAGTGTGTGGTTTTGGATGCGGGGTAATTAGGTTATCTACCCAGCACCTATTTTTGTAAAAAGCTTTTATGTTTTTAAAAACTTTATCCACAAAAATAGGTGCTTAGGTATATTCGTTTCAAGAGTTTGATAAGAAACTATACATTGTGCAGTGGTATCTATAACTTTAATCATATGTAAGACACGGATTTTATTTACTCTTTACTTGACAAACAAATATGTCGCTTCTATATTAGCTTGTAAGAAAATGGCGAGAATGTACTAAGAATTGCTGAAATAAACGCAATAGTGTTTATTTAACATTGCACCAATGTGCAAAAAAGGAGAACAAAATATGGTAGAAATATTGTTAGTGGCACTCATTATACTTTCAATTGTAAATATAGCAATTGGGCTAACGAAGAAGGTTTCTGTTGATACCAAGCCTCAATTAAAAGAAATTGAAGATTCAGTTCTTAGATTTCAAACATCGCTGGAACAAAATGAAAAATCTATTAAAGATGAATTTCAGAGAAATAGAACAGAGATGAATGAAATCTCAAAAACTAATAGAGAGGAATTAACCAACGCCCTTAATATGTTCGGTGAACGGTTTGATAAAAACACCAAAGAGTTAAATGAACTATTAAAGGCCAGATTTGAAACCCAGGATAGACAGCAGCTTGAGTTTAATCAACGAGCCAATGAAAATGCCAAAGAAAATAGGGAAGAATTATCTAAATCTCTGAAATCGTTTGAAAACAATTTTTCTCAAAATATTAAAGAGCTAAATGGGCTACTTCGACAAAATTTTGGCGATTTTAGCAAGCAACAGATAGAAATCAACAAACTAACTACTGAAAATATTAAGCAGGTTGAAAATGCAATTGAAAGGCAGTTGAAATTGATTCGTGAAGACAATACAAAACAGCTTGACGAGATGAGAAAAACAGTTGATGAAAAACTTCAAAAAACTCTAAATGCAAGGCTAAGCCAATCATTTGAAACGGTAGGAAAACAATTGCAGGCAGTTCAAGAAGGGTTGGGGGAGATGAAAAATCTTGCAGCCGATGTCGGTGGCCTTAAAAAAGTGCTAAGTAATGTAAAATTGCGTGGTGGAATAGGAGAAATGCAGCTTTCAATGCTGCTTGAACAAATTCTTGCCCCAGACCAATATGAAGCAAATGTGAGAACAAAGGCTGACAGTTTAGATGTGGTTGAATTTGCAATTAAACTGCCCGGACGCGATGATTCCAATAAACCTGTCTGGCTGCCGATTGATGCAAAATTTCCAAAAGATGTTTATGAACAGCTGCAGGATGCATACGATGAGGGAGACCAATATAAAATACAAGCAGCCCAAAAGAATCTCGATAACACAATCAAAAAAATGGCAAAAGATATAAATGAAAAATATCTTGATCCGCCAAATACGACAGATTTTGGCATTATGTTCCTGCCGTTTGAAGGAATATATGCGGAAGTTGTCAGAAAAGCTGCTCTACTTGAGGATCTGCAGAGGAATTATAAAGTAATTGTAACTGGACCAACAACGCTTGCTGCAATTCTCAATAGTCTGCAAATGGGCTTTAAAACCTTGGCTATTCAAAGACGAAGCAGCGAGGTATGGCAGGTTCTTGGAGCAGTAAAGACTGAGTTTAATAAGTTTGGCGGCTTATTGGAAAAAGCACAGAAAAATATACAAACCGGATTGAATCAATTAGACGATGTGACGGGCAAAAGAACTCGTGCCATTAAAAGAAAATTAAAAGATGTTGAAGCGCTGAGCGAGGATGAAACAAAAAAGATACTTCCTGAAGTTTCGGATAACTCAAAGCCTTTTGATGACGAAGAGATTGAATAAAATATTTACTATCCTATTGCATTGCAATAAGTATTTCATCCAGGAAGTATAAAGCCTCTAAAAATATATCAAAAAATTCAAGATTAAGATAGATGTTGAGATGCAATCCCTTATGGATATGGATATACTATTTGTTAGCGCTTGCTAAATATGCATCCCTTTCTTCATAATCTTTATATTTTCCGGTTAAATAAATATCCCGCCAGTAGGGATCCAATAGTTTTTTGAGTTTCATGTCATATTCAACCATACCATTATAATATTCCTTATCCTCTAAAGCTTCCTTGGCACTCATATCTTCCGGTTGAGCATTATATTTGTCAATAATATTGCGCACCATTTTATAATG
>CAZFWO010000160.1:0-2830 GCA_964522785.1 uncultured Desulfurellales bacterium | reverse complement strand
ACGCTTTGACAAAGAACAAAGAAACCGGTGTTGTTGAGTTTGATTCGAATAAGTGCATAGGCTGCAAGCAGTGTGTTATTGCTTGTCCGTGGGGTTCTATAAAGCTGAACCATACAGGCAAAGAGATTATAAAGTGCGATCTGTGCGGCGGAGACCCTGAATGTGCAAAAGTTTGTTCTGCAAAGGCTCTGACTTTTTCAGATGTTGAAGATATGGTTATGGATAAACAAAACAGGACGGCAGTTCAATATAAAAATACAGTATACTGAACCCGGAATCTCAGACACTATTTCTAACTTGTAAAGGTGGATGATTTCTTATAAAAACTTTAAAAGGTCTTATCTTGGGAGGCCGGGATTAAGGAGGAAATCATTATGAGAAGGAAACACTTAAGAAGAATTTAAATCAAAGGTTGCAGTTGAAGCTTTAAAGGGAGAAAATGAATTTTTAAAAAAAAGTACAAGCAGATATACGGTACAGAGTATTCTTAGTGGAACCAAAGCATAAGAGACTGCCTGAATTTACGATAAAACACAATGTATGGAGAAGTGAACATATAAGTTTTGATGAATCAGTTGAGAATATAATGGAATACTATAAATTAAAAAATTCATTCAAGGAAAATATAGGGGAAGTAATTAAAGAAAATGCTGCATGGAATGGAAGAAGATATGTATTATATCATAAAAGAGATATAGCAAAAATTCATTGGAAAAATGATGATGATAGATAAAGTAAACCCGTTTATGATCCGAAAGATTGAAAAAAACTTAAGTAAAAAGGAGAATACATTTTATTAAGTTTGATGTTGTAAATTTCACATAATATTTAATGAGGAGGTTGCAAAATGAAAAAGCTTGTTTTGTATTTAGTTCTATGTTTTTTTAGCATATCATGTTTTGCCAAAGAGAGTAATTTACTTAGTGTCTATTGAGGAGCAGGATTAATGAAACCCATGAACGAGTTGGCCAAAAACTTTGAAGAAAAATACAATGCTAAAATTAATATACATTATGGCGGGAGCGGAGAAATTTTCGGACTTGTAGCCGTAGGACAACCTTGTGATGTATTCATTCCTGGTGCTGAAAAATACACATTTGATGCACTAAAAAACGGGTGGATTGTAAAAAGCTCAATAAAAGAAATTGTCTATCATATTCCCGTTATTATTGTTCCCAAAGGCAATCCAGCTCACATTAAAAATTTATTCGATTTAGCACACAAAAATGTTAAGATTGCTATCTGCGATCCCAAATCGGCAGCTATGGGAAAAGTGTCAGTAAAGATACTTAAGAAAAATAAAATCTATAAGCAAGTAAAGAAGAATATAAAAGTTTATGCTCCAACTGTCAATCAACTGCTTGTTTATGTGATTTTAAGGCAGGTGGATGCAGCAATTGTATGGCAAGATTTAACAAAATGGGCAAGCAGCAAGGGAAAGATTGAAACAATATCAATACATAGAGAGAACAATGTGATAAAAACTATTCCTGCAGCCATAATGTTAACATCTAAGAATAAAAACCTCTCTAAGCAATTTATCAACTATATAACCTCAAAAGAAGGTTTGAATATTTGGCAAAAGTGGGGGTTTAAACCTGTAAAATGAAAAATACATTTATTTTTATATCCCTATTTTTTACATTTATACTTATTCTTGCTATAAGCTCTCTGTTTTTTATTCCAAATTGGCATACTGTAATAGAAAATCTTATGAGTGATGAAATGCTTTTTTCTTTGAAACTTTCCATAATGACTGGTATTATATCAACAATGCTTGTTATTATAGTGAGTATTCCTATAGGTTATAGCCTATCCAGATTTTCTTTTCCTTTTAAAGGTGTAGTAAAAACTATTATTGATTTACCTATTGCTTTTCCTGAACTTGTGCTTGGATTATGTCTTCTTCTGCTTTTTGGAAATACCATTTTCGGCAAATTGCTAAAGGATATAGGCTTGAATTTTGTATTTACAAAAGAAGGTATCATTGCAGCCCAGTTTTTTACAGCTCTGCCCTATGCTATACGCATTATTAAATCAACATTTGATTATATAGACCCAAGGCTTGAATTTGTTTCAATGAGTTTGGGCTATTCCATGCCTGAAACATTTTTAAAAGTATCTCTTCCTTTAGCAAAAAGTGGACTTTTTGCCTGCACTGTCATATCTCTTGCTAGATGCATAGGTACCTTCGGTTCGGTTTTAATACTTGCAGGTGGAACCTCTATGAAAACCGAAATCCTTCCCATTACACTTTATCTCAATATTTCATACGGCAATATAGGCATGGCAATAACAAGTGGAATGCTTTTAATCGTTATATCCTTTATTGCCATCTTTATTTTTGAAAGAATGGAATCCAATGTATGAAGTTTTTCAATGTAGAAAATTTGAGCACCCATCTGGGATTATTTGATCTTAGGAATGTTTCCTTTTCGTTGGATAAGGGAGATTATCTTTCTATTATAGGCCCTACAGGTTCCGGGAAAACAATATTTTTGGAAACAATTATAGGTTTCTACAAACCCAAAGATGGTAGAATTTATATGGATGGAGAAGATATAACAGATAAACCGCCTCAAAATAGAAATATAGGGATAGTTTATCAGGATTATGCTCTTTTTCCGCATATGAATATATACGACAATATAGCTTATGGTCTTAAAAAAAGGCAGAATAATATAGATAAAAAATTAAGAGATATGGCAAATCTGCTTCATATTGGGCGTCTTTTAAAACGCAAACCTGAAACACTATCAGGGGGAGAACAGCAGCGCGTGGCTTTGGCAAGAGCCTTCGTTGTTGAACCGAAACTTCTGCTTATGGATGA
>CAZFWO010000159.1:0-2878 GCA_964522785.1 uncultured Desulfurellales bacterium | reverse complement strand
TCCTGCCCCAGGCCCGCAACGATGATTGTACGCGGCACTCTTTTCACCTGTTTTTATGGCAGCTACGAGTATCTCCGGGAAGATTTTGTATTTTTTAGCACTAAAGGAGAAACCCTCGCCGCTGTTAACATCACCCGCTATCTTTTTTAAAAAAGCCTTTAAATACTCGTTACCCACAACATCTGCTGTGTTTTCTATGGCATCTGTTAACACAAGCCTCTCTTTCAGTTGAAATGCCAATGTTTCTGAAAAACGGGTTAAATATGCATTCCTAAAAAAGGCAAAAGTGTAAAGCCACTTATCCACGATATACTTAACTTGCTTATTTTTTGTATACAGAAACTCAAAAACCAAAAACAAAACTAAAATAAATCCAAATAGATAGATACCGTAATTCTGTAAAAAATTCCCAACCGCAATGAGTATTCTGGTAATCAGAGGCAGTTGTCTATGGACACTTTCAAAAACCTTCTCCATCTTTGGAACCACATAACCAAGCAAAAAGCCAACAACACCTAAACCTATAATCAAAACGGTAAACGGATAAATTAAAGCCGAAGCTATTTTGTTCTTTGAGGCCGATTTTTTCTCCTCATACACAGAAATATCCATCAAAACATCAGGCAATCTCCCAACGCCCTCACTTGCCCTTATGAGGCTTACATAAACCTTACCAAACAACCATTCATAATCCTCTATGACAGCAGAGAATTTTCTACCCTCTGCTACCTTTGATGACATGTTAAACAAAATACCTTTTAATTTTACCGATTTTGTGTTATCAGCAACAATCTTTAAAGCCTCAACAAGCTGTATACCACCCTTAAGAAGTAAAGCAATCTGAAAAAACAGAGTGCCTATTTGCTTTTTTAAGCCAAACCCTTTTAAGAGCGATTTTTTGGACCTGTCTTTTTTCCCTAATTCGGTTATCTCCTCTACAAAAATGCCCTTATTTGCAAACTCTTTTCTTAAAGCAAGTATAGATTCTGTATCCCTAACACCTTTTATCCTCTTACCATCTTTTGTATATCCTATATAGCTGTAAGTGGGCATCTACTCCCTCACGTGGGCTATGACTTCTTGCGGTGTGGTTATACCCTTTTTAACCAGATCAAACCCATGTTCAAGCATGCTATTAAAGCCATATTTCTTTGCAACTTCTTCTATTGCCTTAGCATCAACTTTTTTATTTATCAACCTTCTTATATCGTCGTTTATCTCAAGGAATTCAAAAATCGGGATTCTACCATGAAAACCCGTATAAAGGCACTCATCACATCCTTCTCCAGCCAGATAACTATCAAAATCAACACTGTATTCTTTCAATATTGAACCCAATGATTCATCAACCTTTACCCTCTTTGCACAGTTTTTACACACCCTTCTAACAAGTCTCTGTCCAACAACAAGCAAAAGGGAACTGGATAATAAAAACGGCTCTATGTCCATTTCTATCAACCTAGAAACTGCTGTGGCTGTATTTGTCGTGTGCAGTGTTGAAAAAACCAAATGCCCCGTCAAAGATGCCTGAATGGCTGCTTTGGCAGTATCATCATCCCTAATCTCACCTACAAGTATAACATCCGGATCCTGTCTTAAAAACGAACGTAGTGCGTTGGAAAATGTCAAATTCACAGCTGGATTAACCTGAACCTGGGTAACACCGTCAACATCATATTCAACCGGGTCCTCAATGGTAATAATATTCTTTTCGTCTCTATCCAATTCCATCAAAGAGGCGTAAAGTGTGGTTGTTTTTCCGCTGCCTGTTGGTCCCGTAAACAGAATAATTCCATTGGGTCTGTTTATGTACTCCTTATACCTATTGAGCCATTTTTCTGGCATGCCGATAGAGTCAAGCTGTACTAAACCCTTACTCTTTTCCAGTATTCTTAATACGGCTTTCTCGCCGTAAATAGATGGCACAATAGAAACTCTGATATCTACATCCCTATTTCCAACATGTATATTTATCCTGCCATCCTGCGGCTTTCTATTTTCTGCAACATCAAGTTGAGCCATTACCTTAATGCGTGCTATTATCGAATCGTGTAGAGAACGTGGAAGTGACCTATAGTTCTTTAAAACACCGTCAACCCTAAATCTAACGGTAAAATTCCTTTGCCTATTCTCAAAGTGTATGTCACTGGCGCCCTTTTTTACTGCATTAACAATGATTTGATTAACCAATTTTATTATTGGCGCATCCTCATAAGATGCAGTCAGAATATCCTCAACAGATTCTGTTTCTTCTTCACTATTTTGTTCTGGTTCATCAGAGAGCACATCTTCAATCTTTTCAAGTAAAGCTTTAGTGTCTATCTTAAACAAAGGCAGATTCTCGCCTATAATAAAATTCAAAAACCTGGCTTTTTTATAGCCTTCTTCGGATGAGTAATATAAAACAACATTATTATTGTCAATATACGGAACAAAATCCCCACGGTCGGGAAACTTTAGATATTTTTCAAAAACAGTTTTAAATTCAATCATTTGGCTTCTTTTAGCACCTGTTTTCTGAATTTATCTGCCTGTCCTTTCTTTTTATCGGTTAACTCATTTGCCTCTTTTTGTGTTCTTATCACCTTTGCTGTTATAAACACTATCAAGTCGGTCTTTTGACTGGTTACACTTTTTGACTTAAAAAGCCAGCCAAGAATAGGGATATCAGAAAGCACAGGTACAGCACTCCTTGATGTGTTGGAATCATTCCTAATAAGGCCACTGATAACCATAATTGAGTCGTCTTTGAGCTTCACATAGGTGCTGGTCTCCCTTGTTAGTGTGATGGGAGCCAGTATTAACTTATTATTGGCTGAAACTTTCTTAACTTCCAAATCTATCTTCATCGTAATAGCATCCTCACTTGATATATGTG
>CAZFWO010000158.1:0-2889 GCA_964522785.1 uncultured Desulfurellales bacterium | reverse complement strand
TTTTTCAAAAATGCCCTTGTTCTAATCCACATAGAGCTAAAGACCATTTTAGCCGTTGGTGTTCTGTATGGCGGCAATTCTAACAATAAAGGGCTTTTGGTTGTCTCAAATGCTTTAGTATTCTTTAATAGCAATCCTACACCAATTGCTACAGCTATTCCCAAAATATACATCAATAAAACTATAGAAGCCTGATGTTTAACAAAGAATACTCCGGTAAATAGTGCATAAATAGGGAGTCTTGCGCCGCAGGACATAAAAGGCACAAGTACGGCTGTTAATTTTCTATCCTTTTCATTTTCTAATGCCCTTGTTGCGTATATTGCAGGTACGTTACATCCAAATCCCAGTATCATGGGGATAAATGATTTGCCGTTTAGACCGATGCTGTGCATAATTCTGTCAAGTACAAATGCAGCCCTTGACATATAGCCGCTTTCTTCAAGCAAGGCAAGAAAGAAATATATAAACAGCATCAATGGAACAAATGTTAAAACAAGCCCTACGCCGCCGATAATACCGTCAATCACTAACGAGTTGAGCCAGCCAGACGCCCCCGCAAGAGCCATGCCTGTGTATTTTCCTATATATCCGTTGATAAAGCCATCCACCCAATCTATAAAGGGCCCGCTTCCATCAAATGTGAGTTTAAAGACTATATACATTAAAACAAGAAATATGGGCAGACCAAGGTATTTATTTGTAACAATCTTATCTACCTTTTCTGTAAAGGGTATATTATAATCTTTGGGTTTTTTTAATATGTCTTTTAAGATACCGTTTATTATACCGTATCTTGCCTCTGTAAAGATTGTTTCCGTATCGTCATTGAATCTCTCTTCTATCGCTACAATGTGTTCTTTTGCCAGGGGTGAAACATCTTTTTTAGCTTCTTCTTTTAAAATTTGAATAACATATTCATCCTTTTCTATAAGTTTTATTGCAAGCCATCTTAAGGGAAATTTTTCTGGTATATTTTCTTTTTTTAACTTTTCAACAAGTTTGTTTATTTCGTTTTCTATAAATTTATCAAACAGGAGACCATATTCCATTTTTTTGTATTGCTTTTTCGATTTTGCAATCTCAATAGCTCTATCTGTAAGTTCGTCGAGTCCTTTATTTTTTGTAGCGACAGTAGGAATAATATCTATACCGAGATATTGTCTAAATTTGTCTAAATCTATCTCGTAGCCCGATTTTTCGAATTCATCAAAAACATTCAAAGCAATAACGATAGGCTTTTCCATCTCCATTAAAAGGAGTGTAAGGTATAGATTCCTTTCAAGATTCGTTGAGTCGACAACATCAACTATGCAATCGGGATTTTCATTCAATATAAAATCCCTTGTTATGCGCTCCTCTATGGTGTATGGACTTAAAGAGTATGTTCCGGGAAGATCAACAAGTTGAATCTTTTTGCCTTTATAATCAAACTCCGCTTCTTTTTTTTCAACAGTAACTCCCGGCCAGTTACCAACCTTTAGTTTAGAACCGGCTATTGCATTTATTAGTGCTGTTTTGCCTACATTTGGATTTCCTGCAAATGCTACATTCATTTTTCATTCTCCTTTCTTTGGCAGATTTTCTTCATTGGACAATTGCCGCATGATACTGAAGCAATAGTGCCAATAGAAATAAGCTTTTTTAACCTGTTAACAAAATTGTTTTTCATAAAAGACCTCCTAAATTTTCTCAACTTCTATTTTCTCCGCTTCTTTTTTTCTTAGAGAGAGGCTGTATCCCTTAACGGATATCTCAATGGGGTCACCAAGCGGTGCGACCCTTTTAATCTCTATTTCTTGATCTTTTACAAACCCCATATCTGACAATCTCTTTTTTAGGGATTTAAGACTTTTGTCAACTCCTATCACTTTTGCTTTTTGATTTTGCTTTAAATCCGATAGTTTCATAAAAACCTCCTTCTTGCATTTAATTGATAATGTTAGTTTAAACTAACATTTAATCCACAAAACAATTACCTTGCGTAATGCTGTCTAAGCATCCTTTAAAATGACTGACAGAGTGTGTGCAAATAAACGGTAGTTTTCTTTTTTTTGCCATATTTTTATACACCTTCATCAAGTCGTGGTTTATGTAGTCAATTAGTATAACCATAAGGTCTATATTTTGCGGTATCCCATTTTTTAGATTTTTTTGTTTTCTACCCGGGCTGTGAAGAACTGTATCAACTCCCAATTTCTTTTCAAGCACATTTTTTATGCCGTCTATTCTATCACCACCTACCACTAAAGCACTCATAGAGCCTCCTTTAAAAGTTAGTTTTAACTAACATTACTTACGAAAAAAATAAATCCGCTTAAATAAGGGCGGATTTACTGGGTTTCGTTTACCAGTATTTTTTGTGCCATACCTCTTCCTATGGCTATTTTCGAATTGTTAATTTCTACAATTAATGGCCCTCTAAAATCGTTTGTCACCATCTTAACAATGCTTCCCGGATATAAACCGAGGACGAATAGTCTTTGTTTTACATTCCTGCCTCCTATTACATCAGCTATTTTCCATAATTTATTTTTATTAGCCATTGATAGCGGCATCATTTTCCTCCCCTATCTCTATTTGTTTTGCTTCGGATTTTCTTAGCGAAATGCTATAGCCCTTAACGGAAAATTCTATTGGGTCACCCAGGGGTGCTTTTTTTATGACAGTAACTCTTTCTCCCTTTATCATTCCCATATCCATAAGTCTCTTTTTCAATTCGCCTTTTATGTTTATAGATTTTATTATTGCTGTTTTTCCAACCTCAAGCCTATCAAGTGTTTTTGCATATTTACATTCGCTTATGCCTGTATCTAAAAATTTCTTAAATTTTTTCACCCATTGAGGTTCACTATTTGGTGCCGCAGAAGTAAAGTCGAGTAGTTTAAC
>CAZFWO010000157.1:0-2937 GCA_964522785.1 uncultured Desulfurellales bacterium | reverse complement strand
CGTCCTCTCAAAATCTAAAATTCAAAATTTAGAATCGCAGACAGAGGTTAATCCAAAATCTAAAATTCAAAATCCAAAATTTGTTGGTTGCCCAACACCTTTACTTTCGCCAGGTGCTCAATGCCACTACCCCGCTATGTTTCTTCAGACGTTAACATCCTGCTCTAAGTTACCCAATTCTCAACAACTAAATCATCAATCCTGCGAAACTCTCGTTCATTATTTGTAACCAAAATGGCACCAAGGGCTTTGGCATGGGCGGCAATAAGCATATCCAATGCACCAATGACTTTACCCCTTTTCTCTAATGCTGCTCTAATTTTGCCATACTCAACTGAAGCATCTTTATTAAAAGGAAATATTTCAAACACATCCAAGAATGCCAGTGCTTTGATTTTTAATTTCTCGTCTGCCTTCTTTTCTAAACCGAAACATATTTCAGCATATGTAATAGAAGAAATTCCTATTAAGTTGTTTTTGGATGCTTTTTCAAACTTCTCAAGCAATTTTATACTTTTGTTTTTTATTAAGTATGCTATGATATTCGTATCAAGAATATAAATCACTTAGAAAAGCTCCCTTTTTTGAGTCAAATTTTCTCTATTTTCCATAAACTCATCACTAAAATCTTCAAGCTCCATCAATATTTTTTTGGCCATACTCCATTTATCTTTTTTTGGTATCAGAACAACAAAATCGTCTATCTTTTTTATGTAAACCTCGTCTCCGTTAAATCTAAATTCCTTAGGCAGTCTAACAGCCTGGCTTCTACCGTTTTTAAATAACTTTGCCGTAGTAGTCATTATAGCCCTCCCATAAAATTAGTATATATTATTAGTATATACCCGCAACAGCTAATGTCAAGAAAATAACCTACCGCCCGTATCCGTATTTACCTAGCACCCAGAACCTAACACCTGATATCAAATGTTAAAACACCATTCCATTATTTCTATAATTCGAAATCTAAAACCCAAAATCTAAAATTTGTTGTCCACAACCCACAACAATTGTATGGGTGGTACAAATGCCGTGAGTGAGAGATAATGATTGAGCCTGTTTAAAAATGTATGTGTACAAAAAGCTCATATGTGCTATAATGTTAAAGTAAAGTAAACGGTGGGAGGCGATAAGAATGGAAAAAATAATAAAGTTAAAAGTAGAAAAATTACCCGAAGGTGTTTATCTGGCCACATCAGACGATATTCAAGGTTTAGTAGCTCAAGGAAGAACCATTGCAGAAACATTAGAGATAGCAAGAGATGTAGCTAAAAAATTATTGGAATTACAAAATGATAATTTATCATCAAAACAAGAAATAGTTTATAAAAATTTGGAGATTCCTATAGTTATAGGATTGTGAAATGGGAAAATTATCGGGTTTTAAATATAGGGATATAGTTAAAAGACTTAAAAAGCTTGGATTTGAATTTTTACGACAAGCTGCTGGTAGTCATGAAATTTGGTATAATCCTCAAACAAACAGATATACAACAATTCCTAATCATCCTGGCGATGTGCCACAAGGCACACTAACAGCCATATTAAAGCAGGCAGGTGTAAATATTGAAGAATTTCTTAGAGTGTAGGTGTAGGATAACTTTTATAATTTAACATTTGCACTTGAAATAGCTTATAGAACCCTTGATTTGAAAGGTTTTAAAGAGAAAACAGGTGCCCGCTTAACTTATGAAAAGGTGTCCAAAGAGAGCGGAAGAGACAGCTATTATCCCATTTTTCGACCCCTTGGTTTTATTTTCAATCTAAAATCTAAAATCTAAAATTTGTTGTCCACAGCCCAACACCCAGTATTTTTTCCTATGTCAAATGTTTACCCCGTGAAATGCACAGCATCTTTCATCGGGGCAAAGACGCGACCCCTATGATGTTTCGCGCAGGTTATCTTTCACCCCATTTTGGAGTGAGGCTTGCGTGACAAGCTGGATAAGTCACGGATGCGGTTGGATGGAATAAATTGTAATTACATTCTTTTCCTGACCATAATGGAAGAATATACGATATGCCGCAGGCGTCTTATTTTCTGCATATGTCTCAAATATTTTTTCTCCCTTTAAACCTCGCAGAGATTCGTAAGAATGCGTATTTAAGCTTGGATGTTTAGGATTGTTTTGTAATTTGGCAAGAACAGATAATACCGCTTTATATCTTTTAAGCAAGCCCTTGTCCTGTTTTAGATTCTTTAGCTGTTCCTTTGCAAGATCGGTAAAATCAAATTCAAACATCAGAGATTATCTACGAACTTTCCTAAGTCTTTTACCCTATTAAGGCGCCCTTCAGCAGCATCTTTTATGCCTTCTTGCAAAGTTTTCATGGCTTTTGGATTTTGATGTATCCAAAGCTCTATAGAAGGTATGGATGTTCGTGGACGTAACAAGATGTTACCTGTTGAACCCAATAGTATCTCAAATTCATCAATTTTATTATTTTTTAATATTCCTAATGCTGCCAAAGCTTGGCTTAACGTTATTCGGTTTCGTGTATCCAATCGTGATGATAAGCCTATATCTTGAAACTTTTCGTGGATAAGTTCCTCTTTCCCCTTCATAATACCTCCCTTCGGAAATTTTAGTTTTTAAACGGTATAGAACAAATATCCGTTTCCGGTAATCTCCTCTTTCTTGTACCCTTGCAGCATACTTGTTCGATTAACTAATATATATATTGTTTTATGGGAAGTATGTCAAGTGGGATTACCCATTTATATGCTTGACATACCTTAATCAATCCAATACCTATCACCCAAAACCTACACTTACACATACACCTATAATCCAACATCAACTGTTTTGAAGTTCAAAAAAAGTTGCTGGATTTGAGAAAATAGCGTATAACAATAGCACTGGTAAATAGTGAGTAGAATAAAGAGAGTATAAAGATGAAATGTAGAAATCTTGATGTTTGGAAGAAGTCATCAAG
>CAZFWO010000156.1:0-2975 GCA_964522785.1 uncultured Desulfurellales bacterium | reverse complement strand
TCATCCATAGATAACATCCTTTCTTTTTTTACCCCCTTATTTTTAATAGGGGAATTATATTATGCAGAAAACATTTAAATAAAGCTTAATTTAAGTATTAGGTAAAATAAGATAATCTTGTGCTTAGTGTGCTTAATGAGCAATGTCAGTTACCATAGAGAAAATAACAGCAGGCTTGTGAGGAATCGACTCAAACAGTTGAGCCCATCACCCATTTTCGTAAAAACTTTTATTTTATTAAAAACTTTATCCACGAAAATAGGTGACGGGTCATATTCGTTTCGAGAACTTGATAAGAAACTTATACATTGTGCAGTGGTCTCATAGTTATTTTATTAAGGTTTATCTGTTGACTTGAAAAATATCAGTTGGTATGATGAAAAAATAAGAGGATAATAATGAAGATTTTGTTGGTTGAAGATGATGCACTACTCGGAGAATCATTAAATGACTATCTTGCAAAGGTTGGTTTTGATATAAAATGGATAGATGATGATAGGTATGTTATGCAAACCTTGATTGTAGAACTTTTTGATGTTGTTATACTTGATTTGATACTTAAATTTTCAGAAGGCGAGAATTTAATAAAAAAAATAAAGGAGAAGATACCTAATTTACCTATTATCGTAACTACGGCCAAGGAGAGCATAAAATCTAAGGAAGAGTGTTTTTCGCTCGGTGCAGATGATTATCTCGTCAAACCCTTCGATTTAAAAGAACTGGTCTTGAGAATAAGGGCGGTATGCAGAAGATATTATAAAATAAATAACATAGAGATTGTAGGGGATGTTGAGATAGACACAATAAATAAAATTATAAAGAAGAAATCCCATGAAATATATTTAACCAAAAAAGAGTGGGATGTGTTGTTGTTTCTGTTAAAAAGGCGCAACAAAATTGTAACGCATAATGATATTTTAAACTATGTCTGGGGCACAAGCGATGTAGGCGAAGATTCTGTCAGGACATACATAAAAAAGTTAAGAACTGTTTTGCCAAAGGATACTATAGAAACATATAAAGGAAGGGGATATAAATTAAGATAAACTTTGAAAATAGGATTATCGTAGTTTTTTCTTTGATTCTATTATTTTGGATTATTGCTATTAATGTTTTGATTATAACATTTTTCAAGTACAAAACTATCAGTGCATTAAATACTGACGTAAGGCTTTATGTGGATATGCGCAACGAAGTAAGAAATTATAAATTGCCTGATTATATAAGAATCACCGATAATTTGAAAAGTATTCGAGGCTTTTCCCTATTTGGAGTTTATAATAATCGTTATATATATATTGACAATAAATATATGATAAAAAGTCTTAAAAAATTTGTGTCAACCCTTATGCTGTGGGAGTTTGCTCTGTGTTCCATATTGATTTTTATGGTCTATATAATTTTGAAGCGTTCCTTGAAAAAGGAGCAGGAGCACAAGCAGTTTTTACAATTTCTTCTTGGTGCCATTTCACACAAATTGGGTAATTTTCTCTCAATTCAAAAGATTAATCTCTCGCTGATTGAAACAAAAGATACAAAACCCATAGAAAGATTGGAAAAAGCCTATGTTTTTATGGAGCATGATTTTAAAAATATTATCAGAATGATGAAATATGAAGATGAAAATACGGCCAAAAGATATGATGTGACAGAGACGATCAATAGTATTATAAGCCTGTTTGACAGAGAAACGGATAGCCTACGATTAAGCCTGTCTCTATCTGCATTTAAAATAAGCTCTGAAAACGACGATTTTTACAATTGTTTGTATGAACTTGTAGAAAACAGCATAAAATATTCGAAAGAGTTTATACGCATTAAAACATTTAAGAGAGGTAAATATGTGTATATAATCCTCTCAAACGATATAGGGAAAAGAAAAAGCGGCTCAGGTTTTGGACTAAGCCTTGTTAAGTATCTAAGTTCAAGAAACGGATGGCGTTTTGAAACAAAGCTTGCAAATAATATGTTTCAAGCCGCTTTGATTATAGAGGATAAGTTATCTTAACTTCCAATTCGGTTTTCTTTTTTCCAAAAACGCATCAACACCCTCTTTTGCATCTTCCAGCATGCATATTTCTGAAAACGCATAGTTTGCAACCTCGATTGCCTTTGAAAACTCCAAATCAGCCATTTTATAAAAAGCTCTTTTTGTAATTTGCAGAGCAAGCGGACTTTTTTCTGCAAGCTCATTGGCAAGTTTCATGGTTTCTTCTTCCAGTTTACCTTTTAAGGCTACACGATTTATCAGTCCTATATCTTTTGCTTCATTGGCGTCTATTATTTCTCCTGTAAAAAGTAATTCAAGTGTTTTCTTTCTGCCGAGACTCTTTGATATAGCAAGAGAAGGTCCTATGCAGGATAAGCCGACGTTTATAGCTGTTGCTCCAAATTTTGTTCCCTCCTCCGCTATAGCCAAATCGCACAAAGCAGCTAATCCTATTCCGTTTGCAACCGCAAATCCCCGAATAGATGCAATAACGGGTTTTTTCATTTGTGTTATTGTCAGATTCATCTGTTCCATCAATGTTGTGGTTTTATAGTATTCTTCAAATGTTTTTTCTTTCAGCTCATTAACATCTATACCAGCAGAAAAGCCCTTTCCTTCAGCGTTTATTACTATGACTCTTATATTTTCTCTATCGTCAAATTCTTTTAACGCACTGTTTAGCTCACTTGCCAAAGGTGTTGTAAAAACATTCAGATTATCCGGACGATTCAAGGTTAAAATGCCTGTATAATCTTTCTCATCAAGTTTTATGTTTTTATACTCCATCATTCTACCTCCATATATTTATTTTCTAACTATAAGTTTATATGAAATTAGAATAAAAGCAAATATTTTTTAAATTTATACTTATCGAGATCATTGCACAATAGCTCAATAACAATATAATATGCTGTTTCTTATCAAACCCAGCACCCATTCTCAAAGATAATGTTTTAAGAATATAAAAAGCTCATTTGCAAAAAAC
>CAZFWO010000155.1:0-3037 GCA_964522785.1 uncultured Desulfurellales bacterium | reverse complement strand
CATACCCCTTTGCTTTAAACTGCGACAAAACCTTATCCTCATCCCCCAAAATTATGACTTCCGCCAAACCCTCTTTTTTGATTGCATCTGCTGCATCGATTATTCTTTCGTCATTACCTTCCGGCAGAACAATGGTTTTTCTGTTGGCTTTAGCTTTTTTTGCAAACTCTTCCATTAAAAACATAACATATACCTCCCCCCTAATATTGTAATTCCTATATTTTGAAATTCTTCATAATCTTATAATATATTATGGAATATTAGTCAAGAAAAAAACAAAAACACCACTAAACTTATTATATTAAATATAATATACTAACTATATTATTAATTTTAAACGTACACTTAGAAATTAATTATGCCATTAGATGAATTGATGTAAAATTTCCTCTGCTTTTCCCTTTAAAAAAATATCGGTTATTGTATTTGTGTAGTTTGAAGGAGTTGTATTTATTTCTATTAATGTAGCGCCACTATCTTTTGCAAAATATGGAATTTGACTTGCGGGCATTATTTCTCCTGTTGTTCCGATAATAATCATAGTATCGCAGGATTGAGATAAAGCTAATGATTTTTTGTAGGCATTTTCGGGTATAGGCTCTCCGAAAAACACAAAATCAGGTTTTAAAAGCCCATTGCAATATCTGCATCTTGGCGGCATTGCTGACCAATTAATACTGTCTTTATCAAATTTTGCACCACATTTCATACAAACAAGCGTTTTTGCAGTTCCATGAAATTCGACAACGTCTGATGAACCTGCCTCTTGATGGAGGTTGTCTATATTTTGAGTAATTACAGGACATTCAAGTTTGGCTATTGCATAGTGAGCGGGATTTGGCTTAATGTTTTGCATAAAATCGTAGAAAATCTCCTTTATAACCCTCCAGCTTTCCTTGGGATTTTTAACAAAAAAATTTATATCTAAAATAATAGGGTTATATCTACTCCAAAGCCCATCTTTGCCTCTAAATGTCGGTATACCGCTTGCAACAGATATGCCAGCACCACTAAAAACAACAATTTTTTTAGAGGCTTTTATGATATCTTTAGATTTCTCTATCTTCTTTTGAATATCACACATAATAAAAAATGGCGGAGAGAGAGGGATTCGAACCCTCGGTGCAGGTTTTGCCCGCACACTCGCTTAGCAGGCGAGCGCCTTCAGCCAACTCGGCCATCTCTCCGATTAAATTAAAATAAATGGCGGAGGAGGTAGGATTCGAACCCACGGAGCCCTCACGAGCTCAACGGTTTTCAAGACCGCCGCCTTCAGCCACTCGGCCACTCCTCCATAATGCAAAAATTAAACTATCAAACTTAATGTATTTTTTCAAGTTTATTTTGTCAACGTGCAAATTTTTATACTTATCTTACAGTTAATATTTAGTGTGTAACGATAGTACTGTTTATTCAAGGTTATAATAATATTTGAAATAATCCGTTCAAGCTGTTATTCTTATAATCAGAGATTTAAAGAAAGGAGTATTTTTATGATTTTTAATGACGATGATATATACAGGCTTATTGAAGAGGATGTTCCCTATTTTGACTTAACCACAAATTTGCTCAATATTTCCGATAAAAAGGGTGTTATTACATTTGCGGCAAGGCATGACACGGTTGTCTCTTCAACGGAAGAGGCTATGAAGGTATTAACAAAACTTGGGCTCGAGGTTGATTTGGTTTTACCAAGCGGCACTATGGTTGAGCCAAAAAAAATATTCCTAAGGGCAAAAGGCAAAGCCGATGCTCTGCATAAGGCATGGAAGGTTTCTCAAAATATACTTGAATATGCATCGGGTATTGCAACAAAGATGAAGAAGCTGGTTGACATTGCAAAGGGTGTTAATCCTAACATAGAGATTGTTACAACAAGGAAGCAGTTTCCGGGAGGGAAAAAGCTGTCCTTAAAGGCTGTTTTGGCAGGTGGCGGATATCCCCACAGATTGGGTCTGTCAGAAACGATTCTTGTTTTCCCTCAACATATAGCATTTTTTGGTGGGCTTGATAACTTTTTGGATCAGTTTAACAGGATTAAGAAAAAATCTCCGGAAAAGTTAATAACTGTTGAGGCAAAAAACTTAGACGATGCAAAAAAATTGGCTCTAAATGGCGTTGATATTATACAGCTTGATAAATTTACACCTAAGGATGTTGAATATTTTGTCTCCTTTGTGAAAAATAAACAAATCCCGTCAAAGATATCTGCAGCAGGTGGTATAAACGAGACCAATATTGAAATTTATGCAAAAACAGGTATTGATTTTATAGTTTTAAGCTGTGTCTATTTTGCAAAGCCTGCCGATATTGAGGTCAGGATTTATATGGAGTAATATTGAGTATCTGTAAAACAATAAAAGAACCTTCAAGGGGTGTATTCAAGGATAAAAGAAGTGAATTTCTGTCTTTTGCCTACCATGTAAAATCAGAGGAGGAAATCAAAGAGATAAGGCAAGGCTTAAAAAAGAAATATCATGATGCAAAACACCATGTCTATGCATTTAGAATTGGCTGCGATAAAAGTGAGATTGTCAGATTGAGTGATGATGGTGAGCCTCACAATTCATCTGCACCACCTATTTTTGGACAGATTAAGGCTTACGGATTGAGCAATATACTCATTGTTGTTGTGAGATACTTCGGAGGTAAAAAACTTGGCATACCGGGACTTATTAATGCCTATAAAACTGCTGCAAAATTGGCGATAGAAAACGCAGAAATAATAAATCAGAAAGATGAGAGCATTATTACTGTAGAAGTAGGGTATGACAAATTGGGAAGTATTATGAGATTTGTAAAAAAGAACCCTGTTAAAATTATTCAAACGGATAGCAAAAATAACGGATATGCAATAAAACTTTTGGTAGAAAATTCGTTGCAGGATGGCATTAAAGAAAAGATAGATAAAATAGGATGTGACATTATAGACACATAAAATTAAGGTGCCTAATGAGACCACTGCACAGTGACGAAATGATACTCTTACAATTTCTTATCAAATTCTCTCAACTCAGAATGAATTTTTTAACGATGA
>CAZFWO010000154.1:0-3053 GCA_964522785.1 uncultured Desulfurellales bacterium | reverse complement strand
TTTTTCATTCACTTCTTTAGGTACTTTTCTATTTCTTCTCTTTTAAGTTTTTTATACCCTTCTTTTTTTGTTACAGTTGCTATATCTATGCGCTCTTTCTTGAATTTTGAACCGAGTGTTTTTTTTAATGCAGTCAGTCCCAATTTTATGCTTTGCTCAACGCTCATTTCATGTTTATAATTCTCTTCTAAGAACTTTTTGACAACCGGTGCGCCTTCGCCTATGCTTGTGGCTTTGTACTCAAAATAGATTCCACTTGGCTCTGTTACGAACAGTCTTGAACCTGTTGAATCCACACCACCGAATAGTATAGCTACTCCATATGGCCTTGCTCCGCCGTATTGTGTGAATATATGTTGCTGATCGCAAACATCTTTTACTAACGAAAGAACATCTATTCTTTCATCATATGTTATCTTGTAGCTTTGGGCTTTTGTCTGAGCTTTTTGCATTAGTACTCTTCCATCTGACATTATCCCTGTAACTGCTGCTCCTATACGCTTGTCTATCTGATAAATTTTTTCAACGCTTTCAGGGACAATTAGCTTTTCAGCCATTTTTTTATCCGCAAGCAGGACAACTCCATCTCTGCAGGTTATCCCTATGGCAGTTGCTCCTTGAGATACTGTCTTTTTTGCATATTCTACCTGGAGTAGTCTCCCATCTGGAGAGAAGACTGTTATTGCTCTGTCATATCCCATTATATCATGTGGTAACGTTTCCATTTATATTCACCTCATTTTCGTCTTTTCAAATTTAAATATACTTTTTATCTTTTTCAAGGTTCCGTAAACTTTGTCTGTTTTTAATATGATTTTTTTTGTGTTTATTTCCTCTATTAATGCCATTGCAAGTTTTACTTTTTGAACATATCTATGGTCTGTGCGCAGGACGCTTTTGTTTTCCTGTGAAAATTCTGTCAAAAGCTTAGGATGAGCCTCACTCAGTCCAAATTCCCCGAAAAGCTTCTTTATAGCCTCGCCAATAGCATTTTCTATTAAATTTTCATTTATATTACTATCTGAAATAACTTCAAAAAGTATATATCTCTTTCTATATGGCTTCTTCATGATTTGGGTAATAATTTAATTCTTTTAAAGGTTACCTAACTATCTAGACTGATTTTACTTTTGAGATGCTTTGCTAACCTGTCAAGAGTCTCATTAAACCATTTTTCATATCTCATTCACTTGGTAGATAATTTATTAGTCTCATAGGGCTAACCTTAGTATACCCTCTATTCTTTTTGAGCATCTGTCAACATAGGTAAATAATCACTTGCTAATCTTCGCTATATTATTTTTACCCCAGGCATTATATACTTGCCTTTTTTCTTTAAGCTTTGCCTTTCTGCTATTTTGTCTTGGAATCCATAGAGCGTTTTTTTTGCCTCGTTTCTTTGCAGCCCCAGGGCTTCGCCAAAGGCAATTAATTCGCTTGTACCTCTTAACTCCCACTTTGTCCTTGCTCCGGAGGCAATTACAATCGGTGTTTTGTACTTCTTGGCGAGCTTTATTGTGTATCTCATTTTGGCAATTGTTTTTTGCGGTTCTTTTGAATTCAACAAATCACTAAAAGCCATCACAACGGCAATATTTTTTTCAGCCATTTCCTTTATCAAAGGATATTTAACAAAAGCGTTTATTCCGTCAACAAGATATTTTCTGATTGCAGTCCTCTGAATTTTTTCTTTTGGCTTTACAAGCAATAGAAAGTCAGCTTTTACTTTTATTGCTTTTTTTAATTCATTTACATTTTTTGCAATAATTTTTTTGCCTTTTAACACCTTAATTTTTTTGCCTTTTGCTTCTCCAAATACACAAACACCCTCAAATCCAAACTTTTGTAAGAATTTTTCGTCAAATTCTTCAATCCAAAAATCCCAATACATAATCTGTTTAAGAAGTGACAGTTTAATAAAAGTTACCTTGTGGATAGGGCAAACTTTAAAAAGGCAAAAATTTGAGGTAGATTAGTGATATTCCATGGCAAAGTTTAAAGAAGCGCAAGATAGGCTTTTTAAGAACATGTATGTATGCAGAGTTTGTAAGTCAAAAATTAGAGCAGATCCGCAAAAAGTTAAGCTAGGAAAGGTTAAGTGTCGTAAGTGCGGCTCTAAGCAGCTCCGTCCGAAACATAAAGAAGTAAAGGGCGCCGGCGGAAAGAAGTAATAATTATTTTCTCTTAATTAATTTTTTTACAAGGCAATATTTTAAAATTAAAAAAGGTGATAAAAAATTAACAGAAATAATAAAAAGACATAAGTTAATTCTCTTCAAAAAGAAAAATGATAAAACCTTAGATTTGGATTATTTAGTGTTAATCTTTTTTTTATCTGCCATTTCGGTGGCGCGAAGCGCCACCGAATCTACTAAAAGTTTAATTCTGGTGCCCTTGGCGGGAATTGAACCTGCATCAAAGGTTTAGGAAACCTCCGTTCTATCCATTGAACTACAAAGGCAAAAGATATTTTTATAATACTATTAAAATAAAATTTTGACAAACATATTTGTTTAAGTTATTATAAATATAATATAAATTAAAAAAAATATAATATGTTTGGCAAAGAAAATAATTTTGAACAGTCAAAAGAAATAGAAACAGTTATTGGGGCTAGCGTAAAAGTTGAAGGTGATTTTGTGAGTGCTGGTAATATTATTATTAGAGGAATAATAAATGGATCTATAAAAACACAAAAAAATCTTTCTATTGAAGAAAAAGCAGTCGTTAATGCTAACATAGAAGCTGAAAGTATTAAAATTGCTGGGGCTGTTAAAGGAGACGCGCTTGCAAAAAATGAAATTTCTATACTATCTAAAGCTCAAATTAAAGGAAATATTATAACAAATTCTTTATCAATAGAAAAAGGAGCTATTATTAATGGCAATGTTACAATGGGGCAAACTGAAAAAACTAAATTAGAAGATAAAGATAAAAATAAGAGTATTAAATAATCTATCTTAAATTAGGGCCTTGATTTTTGGGTTTATTTAAAGTCTAATTTTTTTATTTTTCTATGTACTATTATATTTATGATTCTTATTTATCTGAAA
>CAZFWO010000153.1:0-3053 GCA_964522785.1 uncultured Desulfurellales bacterium | reverse complement strand
ACATATTATTAAAAATAATGGGTTTTTGTGGGTTACTGTGCAGTGGTCTCATAAATCCAATTTGTCTTTTACTCTTTGTAAAATTTTTCTAAAAAAACCTGTCTGCTTTGCATTTATTCTGATTACTTCATATTTAATATCTTTGTTGCAGACTGTGATTTTTATGAAATGATAAAAACCGTGATTCTTAAAATGCTTAAGAGGAGCGCCAGCGCCACCTGTAATAATAAAAGGTGTACTATGCCAAAAACCTCTATAATAAAAATGTATGTGTGAGCAAAAAAGCATAGTAACGTTATATTTATCAAAAAGATCGTTCAACAACTCAGCATCTTTTATATTTTTCAAGCTGTGTCCTTTTTTATATTCTCCTATTCTTGGGTCATAAAGCGGCACATGCATAAAAACAAATCTGTATGCATATTTTTGAGAGATTTTCAATTGGTTTTTCAGCCATTTGAGCTGTTTTGAGTATATACCCTTTTCATCTGAATCGTCTAAAATAATGAAATAACTGTTTTTAAAACCGAAAGCAAAATATGTTTTCCCAAAAAACGCCTTGTAGTTTTTTTCACCATCATACCATGGAATCTCGTGGTTGCCTATAATTGAAACGATGGGCGTAGCCGATTGTTTTATCTGTTTTATGTAACTTTTGAACTCCTTTTTATATCCATCAGGAACCAAATCGCCGTTATTAAAGGCAAATTTGATACTTTTATCTTGGTTTATTTTTTGTATAATCTTATCTAACACATAATCACCATCTCGATTATCACCAAAAACAGCAAATGAAAAATCTGCTTTTGGAAGTCTTTTGTTGGTTATTTTTTCTATAGCAACATCGTTGATGCTTTTTTTATAAAAAATCTGCGGATCAGCATGGACAGCAAGAATAAAAACAAATAAGATAATTAAAGATTTTAAAATAGACTTTGTCATTTCATTAATTTATCCTTTTAATTATCACACTTTAAATTCCAAAATAACACAAAGGCCTGGATTGTTGTCTTTAAACCTTAGCTTTGCTTTATGTAGTTTGGCAGCGGCATAAACAAAACTCAAACCCAAGCCACTCCCCGGCAAATTTCTTGATTTATCCAACCTCACAAATTTCTTTACTATTTTACCATAATCTTTGGAGTCAACGCCGCAGCCGTTGTCGCATATTTGAATTAGGGCTGCTTCGTTCTTCTGGCGCATTAATACATCTATTTTCCCGTTATTGTTGGTATATTTTATGGCATTGTCTATAATATTGCTTATTGATTGTGATAAAAGCTGCTCATTGCCTGAAATAAAGGCATCACCTTCTTTTTTTATTGTTATATTAATATTTTTCTCTTCGGCAAACGGCTGATAAAAGTCAACAACCTCATCAACTACTTTTGATATATCAATTCTATGCCAATTCTTCCTAAGCGCTCCGGTTTCTATTTGAGATATGCTCAGCAATGAATTAAGCATTTTTATAATTTTATCTATATCGTTTATCATAGCTTCTAATAAATCCGAATTACTTTCCTTAGTGTGCAACAAAAGCATCTCGAGCCTGTTTCTCACCCTATTTAGAGGCGTTTTAAGGTCATGCGCCATAGAGCTTGCCGTTTCTTTTGATTGAACGATAAAACCCTCCAACTCATCAAGCATTGAGTTTATATACATACCGATGGTATCAAACTCATCGTTTCTTTGGCTTATGGGTATCCTTTGCGATATATCACCGTTAATTATACTACCACAGGCATTTTTAATATTATCTGTATGAAATAGAATACTTTTGCCAAGGAAAATTCCTATCGTAAGCGTCATAATAACTATCAATGCAAACAGAACAGCCATAATTGTAAAGAGTGTTTCTCTTAAATCCTCAGGCCCTTGTATGCCTTGAGCTATCAATAGCTTTGAGCCATTTTTAAACTGTATTGCAATTGATGGCCAAAATCCGTCTCCATCAGGAACGCTTCCTATTATGTCTTCTTTTGATATCCAAACATTTCTTATGGATTGGCCTAAATTTATTCCAGATGGCCATCTTTTTAAATCACCGGCGATAATTTTTCCGTTTTTGTTAACAAGCAAATAATATTTATGATCCTCACCCTTAAACTGCTCATGCGACAAGATGTATTTTTTAACTACATTCAACCCGCCTTTTTTGTATAGAATATGTATCTTAGCGGTTTCTTTATTTAGATTAGCTTTCATCTGATCACTTACAAAATGGGTTATAAACCAATAAAGCACAAGAAATGCTGCACCAAGTATTAAAATATAAGCCAGCGAATATTTCAAAGAGAGTTTGACGGCTGTGGTATTTAAAAGCCTTTTTAGTTTACCCAATAGTGTATCCAATTCCTCTTACGGTTTTTATCAGTTGCTTTTTAAAGTCTTTGTCTATTTTTGTTCTAAGCCTGCTGATATGCACATCTATTACATTTGTCTGGGGCTCAAAATTATAATCCCACACATTCTCTATTAGCATAGTCCTTGTAACAATCTGCCCTGAATGTCTCATCAAATATTCTAAGAGCCTGAATTCTCTTGGTTTTAATTCTATCTGTTTATTGTTTCTTGTAACCTTATACTTTCTTAAGTCCATAACAAGGTCTTCAATTTGCAGCTTGTCAATGTTTTCTCTATTGTCATTTTTTCTTCTAATAAGTGCCTCTATCCTTGCAATAAGTTCAGAAAATGCGTATGGTTTGGGCAGATAATCGTCGGCTCCAGCTCTTAAACCCTCCACTCTTTCATCAACGTCACCAAGGGCACTTAAAATCAAAATAGGTGTTTTGTTGTGCATATCTCTGAGCTCTTTTATTATGGATATACCGTCTTTTTTGGGCAGCATTCTGTCTATTATCATAACGTCGTATTGCCTGTTTTTTGCGAGATATAGGCCATCTTCTCCATTTTGCACACTGTCAACACTATAGCCGGATTCCTTTAAACCGTTTACAATATAATTCGCCGTTTCAATATCATCTTCGATTAACAAAATCTTCATAGTTCAGCTTATATAGATAAACTGAACTGTTGTCAAATTACAAAAT
>CAZFWO010000152.1:0-3124 GCA_964522785.1 uncultured Desulfurellales bacterium | reverse complement strand
CATAAACACCTCCTATGCACATATTATACGCACAATTATCAAAATGTCAATGCCAGCTAAGATAAAGAATATTCCGAGGTCGCGTCTTTGCGAAGAAAGATACAAGGTCGCGTCTTTGCAGTCTGTTGAAAAACCCTCTTTTCATCTATACCCATCCTTTTACCCCTTTAAACAAAATTTTTCATCGTCTGGAAAATTTTTGGTAATTTCATATAATTTTAATGTTAGCTTGTGCGCCTTCTTATACACATCCAATTCTTCAACCGATTTAATCATTTATCTCACACATACACACAATCTTTTGTCTTTAATTGATTTTCTTCTTTCATTTCCTCAATCCATAATCCAAAATTTAAAAGTCTATCCCTTTTCTAAGCATACATCAATTTTCCTTTTGGTTTAGGTATTTCTCTTTCAAGCTCTCTGGCAGTTTCAATCCACTCATCTATTACACGTTGAGCATTCTTTATAGCTTCTTCGTAGGTTATACCGTCAGCCATACAGCCTGGAAGTTCTGGAACTTCAACGATAAACCTTTCATCTTCGTCACTCCAATAAATAACGAGTTCATACTTGTGCACAATTGACTCTTGCCACTTAGATGGAATAATCTTCTTCATGGTCTTCAAAACTTGATGAGATAAACCCTATTTTACCAATTTGATTTATCTCTTTCTCTTTCCAAAACTCATAATTCTTCTCTTTTGGTAAAATAATTATCTCTACTTCCATATTTTCAAATTCTTTTGGAAGTTTAATATTTATTTCATTATTTTTAACCCTTGCAATTTTTTTTACTGCTATCATACGCTACCTCAATATTTTTCTTTTTTGCCGTTCATAATTTTAACCCTCTGAAAATCTAAGTTTACTTTATTTTCTCAGGCTGTTCAACCTTAAATAAGGGGCAACACTCGAGGTCGTATCTAAACATTTGACAACCCAGTACCTAACACATAGCATCTACAAAAGATTTCTTTTTATTAAAAAATTTGTATACTTGATAAGAAACTATATATTGTGCAGTGGTCTCGTAATAATACTGTTTCTTATCAACCCAGCACCTATTTTTGTAAAAAACTTTTACTTTCTTAAAAAACTTCATCCAAAGAATAGGTGCTTAGGTCATATTCGTTTCGAGAACTTGATAAGAAATATAAATTATGCGATGGTCTCACCAAAGCCATAAAACTAAAAAATTATGCAAAGTTACGGCATAATTGTAAAGGATTTTTATAGATGAATGTAATTTTATTTTAATTTATTATGGATGTTATATGTTGGGTAAAGGCATGTTTTGTATATTGTTGGGAGCTTTTTAGAGCATTTTTTCCCATTTCATTCAGATCATTTTTTAGTATTGTTTTTAAGGCGTCTGAGAGGGATCTTTGGTTTGGTTGTGCCAATATAGAGAAGCTGTCATCCGATATTTCCTTCAGCATGCCGATATCTGTAGCTACAACGGGCAGCCCGATTGCCATAAATTCAAACATTACGCGGGCAATAGTTTCACTTCCCACACTCGATATGACGCCGATATCAAATGCACTCATTATGTCTGAAATATTGCTTAGCCTTTCGTTTATTATTATTACTCTATTGTTTAATCCCTGGTTATCTATTATGCGCTCCAGATTTGACAGCGGCTCATTTTTTTCTTCACCAACAATAATTAGCCTTGTATTCTGAGGCAGTTCTGAGAAAGCTTTTATCAACATTGGATAACCTTTGATTGGGTCAAGCCTTCCCACACTGCCGAATACGATTTCTTTATCATCAATATTGAGGCTTTTTCTTATTATCTCTCTGCCGTTTTTGCTGTATCTGAAGCGTCTGTCGTCAAAGAAGCCTTTAACTACGGATATGTTTTGTACCTTTTTTGCATCTACGTTATCTTTTAAAAAATCAGCCGGTAAAATAAGATGGTCTATGCATTCCCTCGGCGTTTTCAATCTTTTGTTTTCTCCGAATATACGCATGAGTTTGAAATTCAACGGTTTTTTGAGCAGGCATGAAAAAAATGTTGCATCCCCTAAAATTGTGATAACCATATCGGGCTTTACCGCGTTGAGTTTTTTTGCAAAATACTTGAATGCTGTGAGGCTTTTTATAGGATTCTTGTTTCTCAGTTTTTTTATATGGATTTTGTCGTCTGTATATTTTTTGTCTATATAGCTATTCTCTAAACAAAATATGGTTGTGTTGTGATTTTTGCTTATTGCCTCATATATGCCGCAGGCGTAGTGCGTCAATGCACTGTCCCACTGTTCGTCTAAAACAAAAACTATATTCAATTCTTTTTCCTTGTTTTTTTCTCATATTCACCCGATGTATTAAATCTTCTTTCAAGTTCTTTAAAGATCATTTCAGGCGGAATATTGAAATATACCAAACCTACAAGTAAATGAAAAATCAAATCAGCGGATTCATAAATAATTTCACCCTCATCGCCGTCTTTCATTGCTATAATTACCTCTGCTGATTCTTCACCTATCTTTTTTGTTATTGTGTTTATGCCTTTCTTGAACAGCTTTGCCGTATAGGAATCTTTTGGCATTTCTTTCTTTCTTCTTTGAAGAAGTTCATATAGGCTTGATAAAATACTATTTTTGTCTGTATCCGGTTTGTATATTATGCCGTTGAAATCCTTATCTATAACACCCTCTGTTTCCTTTGTTTTGCCCCTGTAGAATTCTCTATAAAAGCAGCTTCTATGGTTTGTATGGCAGGCTGCCCCTTTCTGTTCAACCTTCAAAAGCAGGGTGTCTTCATCACAATCGTAGAAGATCTGTTTGACCTTTTGCGTGTGTCCGCTTGTTTCGCCCTTTTTCCATAATTTTTGCCTGCTTCTCGAAAAGTAGTGGGCGTATCCGCTTTCAACTGTTTTTGTGATTGCTTCTTTGTCAGCATAGGCTACCATAAGTACTTGATTATTGTAAAAATCCTGAACAACAACGGGTATTAGCCCCTTTTCATCAAACTTTAATATACCAATTAAATTTTCCATAACATCCCTCCGCTTTTTTAAGATTATCTTTTCCTGCTTTTTTTATCAAGTTTTTATGGATAAGACCACTGCGTAATCCATATTTCTTATCAAGTTCTCGAAACGAATATGAATTTT
>CAZFWO010000151.1:0-3248 GCA_964522785.1 uncultured Desulfurellales bacterium | reverse complement strand
ATAATTTTGGGGGATGAGGATAAGGTTTTGTCGCAGTTTAAAGCAAAGGGGTATGGTTTAAACTGCGAAATTATCAATCCTTCCGAAAACAAGTATTTGAATGATTTTGCTTCAAGCTACTATGAAAAGCGCAAAAATAAGGGTTTGAGCGAGCAGGAAGCCTTAAACATCATGAAAGATGAAAACTATTTCGGGTGCATGCTTGTAGAAAAAGGTATTGCAGACGGATGTGTAACAGGGGCTTGTCACGTTACAGCTGATGTTTTAAGGGCTGCAATAAGAACAATCGGAACAAAACCCGGAATAAAAACCGTTTCAAGCTGTTTTATAATGGTAACACCGAAAAAAGAATTCGGCAAAGATGGTGTGCTTCTTTTTGCCGACTGTGCGGTTAATCCAAATCCTGATGCTGCAACACTTGCAGAGATAGCTTCTGCAACAGCAGATAGCTGTAAATCATTTTTGCAGGAAAAGCCAAAGATTGCCATGTTGTCCTTTTCTACAAAGGGAAGCGCAGCGCATCCAGATGTAGACAAGGTTGTTAAAGCAGTTGAGATATTAAAGAAAACCAACCCGGAGCTTGACGTAGATGGTGAACTTCAGGCAGACGCCGCATTAGTCGAATCGGTGGGACAAAGAAAAGCAAAGGGAAGCAGTGTTGCGGGCAGCGCAAATGTCTTAATATTTCCCGATCTTGATGCCGGAAATATTGCGTATAAATTGGTTGAAAGATTGGCTTCAGCCGAAGCAATCGGTCCCATTATTCAAGGACTAAAAAAACCTGTTAATGATTTATCAAGAGGATGTAAATATACAGATATTGTAGATGTTGCGATTATAACATCCCTGCAGGCTCAGGGGGGAAAAATATGAAAATTTTAGCATTAAACTGCGGCAGTTCGTCGGTTAAATATCAGTTATTCAATTGGAATACAAACACTCTTTTGGCAAAGGGGATTGTAGAAAGGGTGGGTATTGGTAACTCTTTTATTATTCATGAAGTGCCGGGACGTAAAACGTTCAGGGAAGAGTATGAATGTAATGATCATGATGCAGCTATAAATCTTGTTATAAAAACGCTTACAGAAGGTGATAATAAAGTAATCAATGATATAAAGGAGATTGCTGCTGTAGGACATAGGGTTGTTCATGGTGGTGAAAAATTTAAAAGCAGTGTCGAGATAGACGATGAGGTTATAGCAGCTATAGAATCGGTTCAACATCTTGCTCCACTCCACAATCCGCCAAACCTATCAGGTATTCGCGCAGCGCGTAAACTTTTGCCAACTGTCCCCCATGTTGCCATATTTGATACGGCTTTTCACCAAACTATGGGCAGGCGAGCCTATACATATGCTGTTCCCTATGAATGGTATGAAAAATATGGTGTCAGACGATACGGATTCCACGGAACAAGCCACTTGTATGTTTCAAAAAGAGCAGCAGTTATGCTTGGCAAAGATCCGAAAGATTGCAACTTAATTACGATGCATATAGGAAATGGTGCTTCTTTTTGTGCAATTAAAAATGGGGTATCCGTCGATACTTCTATGGGGCTAACGCCTCTTGAAGGTGCTGTGATGGGAACAAGAAGCGGTGATGTAGATCCTGCCATTCCATTGTTTATGCAAAAACAACTGGGTATAGATGCCTACGAAATGTGTGACATTCTCAATAAAAAATCCGGCATCTTGGGATTGACCGGCAAATATACAGACAGAAGGGACGTTTTGGACGGCGAGGAACATCATGATATAAGATGCAAAGTTGCCTTAGAGGTTGAATCTTACAGAATAAAAAAATATATAGGTGCCTACTATGCTGTGCTTGGCAGGGTTGATGCCATAGTTTTTACGGCAGGTGTTGGAGAAAATGCATGGCTTATAAGGCAGATGGCACTGGAGGACTTAGAAAATCTCGGCATAGAATTGGATTTTGATAAGAACTTTGAGGTAAGGGGCAGGGATGGCGAATCGGAAATATCTACGCCGGAATCTAAAGTTAAAATATTTGTAATACCCACGGACGAGGAAAGGGTTTTTATCGAGGATGTTGTGGCGATTATGACTGGAACTTATACAGATCACACTAAATATCCTTATACATTTTTGAAGTAAAAAAGACAATTTAACCAAACAACATTTACAGCTGAGCAAGTCAAGCTTTTTTAAACTCATTAAAGTTTGACTTGTTCTACTCTCTACCGTAAGGAGAACATTGCACAATGTATAGTTTCTTATCAAGTTCTCGAAACGAATATGACCTAATTACCTATTTTTTGTAAAAAACTTTTATTTTCTTAAAAACTTTATCCACAAAAATAGGTGCTTGGGTCATCGTTAAAAAATTCATTCTTGAGCTGAGAGAATTTGATAAGAAATTTTGTAAGAGCATTATTTCATCACTGTGCAATGGTCTCATAAATTATACAATCAATCTTACTCAAAATCATCTATGGCAAAAAGTTTTGTCCTATAGAACAAGCTTTTGCTTCTCCAACCAAATATAAAGAACCTGTTATTATTGCTAACTTTTCTTCTCTTCCAAAAAACGAGAATATAGCTTTATTTAAATTGTTATATATCATTGTTTTCTTTGTACTGCCTATAAATTTTTTTATCCTCTCTGGATTCTCCGAGAGATGATGGTTTAAAATAGGAACAAGTATTATTGTTCTAAAATATGGCAGCAGTATTTTTAGGTTGTTTTTCCAATCTTTTTGCTTTAATGTGGAAAATATTAAAACTTTATCGCCTTTGATATTTTTCAATGAAAGAGCTAGCTTGCTTGCAGCATTTTTATTATGCGCACCGTCAAGTATAAAGGTTTTATCGCATGATTTTATAACTTCAAATCTCCCCGGCCAAAATGTTTTCTTTATCGCTTCGTATCTCAAATTCATATTATAGTATCTATTCAACACATCTACTGCAAGTAACGCAGTTGCCAGGTTTTCCTTTGAAGCTTTGCTGCTCATATACGTATGCATACTTTTTGATCTATTAACATAGCTGCCATCTACAAAAAACAAATCAGCCTTTACACTATTCTTTATCGTATCTATTACACTCTTCGCATTTTTACCTATTACACCGAGATGTTTTATGATTTTTGATTTCGTTTTCGCTATATCTATATGCGTTTTCCCAAGATGTTCTTCATGATCAAGAGATATATGGGTTATTATACTCATAATCGGATTAACAACATTTGTAGCATCAAATTCACCGCCCATTCCAACCTCAAGC
>CAZFWO010000150.1:0-3250 GCA_964522785.1 uncultured Desulfurellales bacterium | reverse complement strand
ACAGTTTTTGTTTTTGCGAAAAGAGCAGATAGTAAGTGAGGAATCGGCGAGTTTTAAATCCAGCATCTAAAACCCAATACCCAAAACCACACACTCACACACCTTGAGTTGAAAGGGTTTGATAAGAAATATAGATTGTGCAATGGTCTCTATATGTAAGTTTTGTAATTTTAGTTAACAATCATACCTACTATTAATTATATAATTTTTATTTAAAGAAAAATTATTGAGTAACTAAATTACATCTTGACTATGACGGAAAGAAGTTTATTACTACTATTGTATGATTGGTATGAAGTCTGATTAAATAGTAAAAAAGTTTTTGGAGGTGATATATATGCCTTTAGGTGACAGAACAGGACCTGTAGGAGCAGGACCGAGAACAGGAAGAGGCTTGGGTTTATGTAACGGATATGCTGTACCCGGGTATCTGAATACAGGATATGGATATGGTAGAGGAGCTGGCTTTGGGCGTGGTGGAGGATTTAGGAGAGGTATGGGTTATGGATTTGGACGAGGATTTGGATGGAACTATGTTCCGGCAGCAGCGCCCACAAAAGAGGATGAGAAAAATATACTGGAAACAGAAATAAAGAGACTAACCGATACCGCCGAAAGCCTAAAAAAAAGGCTAAGTGAATTATAGTCATCTGTGGAGCAGGGTACACAAAAAGCAAACCCCTCAATATATCGAGGGGTATTTTTTTAAATAAAAATTACAAGAAAAAAAGGAGTATACGGTTTTATGAAAATAATGATAACATCAAGGGGAGAGAATCTCAATTCTCAGATGGACGAAAGATACGGAAGAAGCGAGTATTTTATTATATATGATACAGAAAGTGATAACTTTGAATCCATAAAGAATCCCTTTTTAAATGACCAGGGCGGGGTCGGTGTTTCAATTGCAAAATTCACACTCGAAAAAAAAGTAGATGCCTTAATATCGGGTAGTTTTGGGCCTAACGCGCAAGATGTGCTTAAAGGCTCGGGTATTAAACTCTATTCTGTAAAGGGCGGAACCGTTTCAGAACTCATAAATGCGTTAAAAAAAGGCAAATTGGAAGAATTCAAATAAAAAGGGAGCCAAGATGAAAATAGCCGTAGCAAGCGGAAAGGGCGGAACAGGTAAAACAACAATATCCACAATGCTTGCCTATGCAGCAGAAAATGCTCAATACATAGATTGTGACGCTGAGGAGCCAAACGGTCACATATTTTTAAAACCAGAAATAGAGAAAGTTGAGAGTTTTATACTTCCCGTTCCCGAGATAAATACAGATATTTGCACATTCTGTGAAAAATGCTCAAATGCCTGTGTATACAAAGCGCTTGTAATTGTCCCGCAAATAAAAAAGGTTATGTTTTTTGATGAGCTTTGCCACTCCTGCGGAACTTGCAGCTATGTCTGCCCGGTTGAAGGCGCTTTGGTTGAAGTAGATAAGGAAATAGGCAAGATTAGAACAGGAAAGGCTGGCAATATATCTTTTGTTGAGGGCGTATTAAACATAAAAGAGGCAAGCGCCACGCAGCTCATTGTTCGATTAAAGAAGTATGCAGATGACAACAAAACCGTTATATTCGACTCACCGCCCGGCACAAGCTGTACAGTTGTTGCAACGCTTGAAGATACGGACTTTGTTGTTCTTGTAACAGAGCCTACGCCTTTTGGTCTAAGTGATTTAAAATTGGCAGTCGAGCTCGTTAGAGATATGAAAATACCGTTTGGTATTATTGTGAATAAACACGATGATTCTGTTGATTTGATTGAGAAATATGCACAAGATGAAAATATCGAAATACTCTACAGACTGCCGTTTTCTAAGGAATTTGCAACAAACTATTCAAAAGGAATTTTGCCATTTGAGCGCTACAAAAAGGATTTTACAAATATACTCAAAACGATAGAGGATAGGATATGAGCAAAGAACTTGTAATAATAAGCGGAAAAGGCGGAACCGGCAAAACAACTCTAACATCAAGCTTTGCATACTTAATGAAAGACAAAATTATTGTGGATGCGGATGCAGATGCTGCTGACATGTATATCCTTATGAAGCCAACTATAAAGAAAAAAGAGCTTTTTAAGGGCAGCAAACCGGCGAAAATAGATATAGACAAATGTACAAAATGTGATATATGCAGAAATCTGTGCAGATTTGATGCGATTAGCATAAACAATGACGGCAATTACATTGTCAATGAGATGAAGTGTGATTCATGTGATTTATGCAGAATTGCCTGCCCTGCCAATGCTATTGAAATGGTTGATACAATAAGCGGCGAATGGTATGAGTCCGAAACGCCATATGGTATAATGGTTCATGCAAAACTCTACCCTGGTGCTGAAAATTCAGGAAATCTGGTAACAATGGTCAAGCATAGAGCCCATATTCTGAGTGAGGAAAAGGGCATTGAACATATCCTGGTTGACGGCTCACCCGGCATTGGCTGTCCCGTCATATCAACCATTTCTGGTGCAAATTTTGTTGTAATCATAACAGAACCCACACAATCCGGCCTGCACGATTTGAAAAGGGTGAAACAGCTCTGTGATTCGTTTAAGATAAAAGCAGGCGTTGCTGTCAATAAATACGACCTAAATGAAGATGTATCAAATAAAATTAAAACCTTTGCAGAGCAAAACAACAGTCTGTTTTTGGGCAAGATACCGTTTGATGCAGGGGTTCCAAAAGCCATTGTAAACAAAGAAATACCATATGTGGTATGCGATTCTATTAAAAAACCCATTGAAGAAATATTTAGCAAGTCAATGGAGAACTTATGAGCATAAAAGAACAGATATTGGAGAAGCTAAAGAGTGTCTACGACCCTGAGTTAAAAGAAGATGTTTTAACACTGAAGCTCGTTTATGACCTTGAAGTTGATGAAAAAAACGGGATTGCAAATATAAAATTCAAACCCACCGTAGAAAACTGTCCCGTCGGCCTGCAGCTCTCAATAGCAATAAAAAAAGCCATTCTATCAGTTGATGGTGTAAAAAGAGCAAATGTAAAGGTGGAAAACTTTATCTGGGCAAAAGAGGCTGAAGAGTTTCTAAAAGCACTCGATAAATAGGGGATATCATGAGACCACTGCGTAACCCGTATTTCTTATCAAGTTCTCGAAACGAATATGAATTTTAGATAACCTAATTACCCCGCACCCAATACCCAGTACCTCACACTCACACTTACACTTACACATACACATACACATCCTTGAGTTGAAAGAGTTTGATAAGAAACAG
>CAZFWO010000149.1:0-3299 GCA_964522785.1 uncultured Desulfurellales bacterium | reverse complement strand
AATCTTGATAAGAAATTTTGCAAGAGTATAATTCTATCGCTGTGCAGTGGTCTCAATATGCTCTCTAAACCTTCAGGAGCAACACTCTCTTTAATCATTTCTCTAAAACACGACCGTGGTGAGTTGCATTCTATCCCTCTAATTCTTAAAAATTCCTTTGAGGCTTTCCACATTGACTCAAAAACATACTCAAATCGTTTAGTTGTAATTTCAATAATAAACTCCTCTTTGAAAAACTCCAAAATTGCGGGGTTGTCTATGACTTCTTTAAACTTTCTAAGCGATTTTCTAAATCTTTCAAAAGAGCGCTGGAATTTTTCCATATCTTTCCTTTCTCTAAAATATTTTCCAATAAACTAACATCTCTAATGCTATACAAATTTACTAAATCAACTTCTCTCAAGATAGGAAGTTTTTCTATCTCGTCCATTATTTTTAAATACTTGAGTGAATCCAGATCATCTTTACAATATACAGCCACATCTAAATCTGATGTTCTGCTAAACCTATCCGTAAGCAGTGAACCGTAAAAAATTATTAAACAATTATCTTTTAAAACATTACTAATTGCACCGCCAACCAAAGCCATATATTCATCTTTGCCATACTTCTTAATCACCCAACCTCTCCATCTCCCATTCCACAATGTTCCTTTCTTTACTGTCAAACTTTATACCAATGAGGTAAATGGGCTTGTTCTCTTTTGTATATTTTTTATAGTATTTTTTCTTCTTTATCTGCTCAATAGGTTTTTCATTTGAGTCAACCTTGAATTCAATAATGAGAATTTTATCCTTTGTTTTGAGTGTTAAGTCAATTCTGCCCTTATTGGTTGCATCCTCTGCGACAACCTCATAGCCCAAAGCCATTAGGTAAACAAAGACAACACTGGAATAATAGCCTTCATATCGTGATATAATATTATTGGCATAGTTGTTGTATGGAATTGAGGCAAAGATGGATTTTAGGGTGGAGATGAGGCATTCTATATCACCCTTTCCTATTGCATCTAACATCTTTTCTTCGTTCTTTGGGATTTCTATCGGCGTGTGTCTGGTTAGGTGATTTATAAACAACTCATTTAGGGAAAACTGTATCTCAAGATTTGGTATTTTCATCTTGTATTTTGCTCTTCCAACCTCATCGGTTATCCTTTTCTCAAATGTCAAATACCCAGTCTGCCAAAGCAGTGCTATAATATCTATGTATTCCACATCAAATGCACTTAGGGCTTCCTCTGTTATTATGGCATTTTCTATCTCTGGTATGTAGTAGTTTTCTTCTTTTAGTTTCTCTATTAGAAAGCTTGGATTGCCTGTTTCCCACCAGTAGTTTCTAAACTCAAAACCTTTACTTATAAAAAGCAGAATATCAAAAGGATTATACAGTGGTTCTCCAAAATAATTATAGCCGTTATACCACCTTCTAACAAGCTTTAAGTTTACATTATTTAGTCTATCTTTAAACACTGTCAACAAATCATCATGGGTATAGCCGCAGATTTCAGCATAGTTTTTATCAATCGTTATATTCTCTAAATTATTCAACCCACTAAACAGGTTTAGCTTTGAGAATTTACTTACACCTGTGATAAATACAAAACTTATGTATCTGTCGCTGTCTTTGATTATGCCGTAGAAGTTTTTGAGTATGCCTCTTGCCCTTGATGCTTTTTCCTTGTTTGTGATGTTGTCAAGGATGGGTTTATCGTATTCGTCTATGAGGATTGCAACCCTTTGGTTGTATTTTTTGTAGGTTTGTTTTATAAGGTTTTTGAAGCAATTTTTAAAATTATTTATGTCTCCACAATCTACCTGTAGATTTTCTTTATTTTCTTCTAAGATACTTTTTATCTCATCGATAGTCTGATTCTCATCTACTGAATAGTCACCACTGCCAAACGAGATTCTTATTACCGGATGGGGTGCAAAATCATACTTGTCATATATGTACAAGCCCTTGAATAGCTCCTTGTGCCCTAAGAATATCTCTGCAAGCGTATCAAGAAAGAGTGATTTTCCAAAACGCCTCGGGCGGGAGAGAAAGTAGTATTTACCCTTTGATATAAGTCTATACGCAAAGTATGTCTTGTCCACATAGTAATAATTGTCGTTTATTATCTCTTCAAAGTTCTGTATGCCTATTGGGAGTTTTTTAGCCATTCATCACCTCCCGCGTTTACTTCTTTGAAAACAGCCTAAAAATAAACCCCTTAGATTTTGGCTTGAGCTGAATAAAGTCAAAAAACTTCTCCCTGTTTAGCTTTACAATGCCCTTATCTTCAATCACAACGCCGATGGGCAGATATTGCAGCTGCTCCCTTTTATCTTTATTGGCACTCAGTTTTGAGCCAAACACCTTTTCGTCGTCCAACAAAATCGTATTCTCCTTCTCGTTTTCTATAAAACCGTCACGCCTTAGTGTGTATAGATTTCTCCAGATATTCCTTCCCCTTATGTAATAATCGTCTATCCTCTCTTTGTTAAACCAATGCGGCGGCTCCATCCCCAAAATAGAGAAATACTCTTTAAATACATCCCTACCAACAGACAAAACATCATCACTGTCCACTTTTATACCTTCTTTGAACCTCTTTTCAACCCTAAAAAGAAAATCTCTGAACAAGTCATCCCCAAAGGAAAACAGGACGCTGTTAAAATATTCTGAGGCCTCTGCCTTTTTATTGTTATCAAACGGGTTATTTAACTGAATATAGTAAATCCTTCTCATCACCTGTGCATTGGCAGAAAAATCCGTATTGCTCGTTGCTATCATCGTTGGATAGATACCCTCTTTTGAGTTGGTTATGTTTTTAACAAACGCTTCACCCATATAGCTGCTTGTTGAGCTGCTTGTTGAACTAAAATACTCTCTATTGATTTCATCAACAAAGATATGCGTCAGGTTCTCTTCGTTGAAGAAATTAAATATCACCTGCGGGTTTATCTGATCGTTCGACATAAGTCGAGCCTGTTTTATGTAGTGGTAGTAGTGGCCATTGTTTCCTATAATCTGGCTGATGAATTTAAGCAAATGGGTTTTTCCAGACTGCGCCATACCGGCAATCAGCATAAAGATAGGGATATTGGTTTTTGCCTCCTCCCTTGCCTGCTGTAAAACGGCCTCTTTTCTCAATCTCCAGATATAGACTGAGCAGAAAGCATACAGTATCGCCTCAAAAATGCGTTTGGGCGTTTCGCTTTCATCATTTATTGTAAAAATTGTGTAAGATTTTATAAATTTATCCAAAAGCTCAATCTTTTCCTTTATGCAATCTGTGCTACATTGTTTTGGGTAGG
>CAZFWO010000148.1:0-3363 GCA_964522785.1 uncultured Desulfurellales bacterium | reverse complement strand
TCTTTTGTTTTTAAATTTAATTTTCTGTGTGCACCATAGGATAAAACACATTCTCCATCTTTAGGTATTGGTATGTTGCTATTTTTGAGTAGAATATCACCTTTTCCTGTTGGTACAATGTCAATTAAATCTGCTTTGTTGGTTTTTTTATCTATAACTGTTACAATTGATGATGCTGGCAGAATTGTAGGAATTAGAAAACCGACCCTTTTGTCTTTTTTTGAATTTGCAAACCATTTTAGAGAATATTCTTTTGTTGCAAGAGGTTTTATTTCTCTGTAAGTAGGATCTTCAACCAATCTTTGACGAAGAGTCGTTATTGTTCCGTTTTTTAATCCGGAAAGTATAAGGAGAGGCGATATGACAGCAGCTACTGCCACCATTAAACAAAATGTCAATACCCATTCGTGTTTTAGGTCTGATAAAGCCATTGATGGAATTATTTTAATAATTCTGTTCACTTTTCAATCCTTTCGCATACGGAGCGAATTAAACCGTCTTTTAAATATTTTAATTTAAAACCATACCAGCTGTCGGCTATGTACTCAACGAGAAGTTTGTCGTGAGTAACCATAATTACTGCAGTTTGTTGTTCTTTTGCCATAAGTTTAAAATCCCTTACTATTGCCTGCGCTCGTTTTCTATCTACTGCAGCGGTTGGTTCATCTGCCAAAATAACAAGAGGATTGTGAGACATAGCTCTTATTATGGATGCTCTTTGCCTTTGTCCGCCTGATAAAGTTTGAGGACTTCTATCTAAAAAACTGTAAATTCCCATATTTTTGCTTAGCTTATCTATTCTTTCTTGAAAATTTTTCTGATTGTTTAATTTTGCCGGGAGATATAGATTTTTTCTAACACTCAGAAATGGCAAAAGTCCTCCCGTTTGAGGAACATAACCAAATATTTTGCGCCTTAAATATGAAAGTTTTTTATCGTTTTTTGTAAGCCATAAATTTGCAACATCTATTTTTTTTCCGAAATCATCTACTGTAAATGTTTCAACTTCTTTTGGCGATAAAATTAAAGATAAAAAATCCAAAAGGGTGCTCTTGCCGCACCCGCTTTCACCCACTATGGCTGTTATTTCTCCTTTTGAAATTTTAAAAGCCGGCACACTTAGTTCAAATGATGATGATTCCTGTTTTCTTAATATTTTAGCACCGGTAATGTTTAAAATTTCAGCTGTATTCATATTTATAATTTATTAAGGCAAATAATCTATATTTAAAGGATAAACCATTTCACTGTCTGAATCCGACTCGTTCAGTCTTTGCCATACATCAACTCTTTCATTTATATCTCTGTATTGCTTTAGCTTTGCAAGAAGACTCCATTGAAGTTGAGAGCGTTGATCTGCTGTCATGCTGGCGAACATTTCATTATTTAGTGATAAAATATCACTTTTGTAAGGCAAACTTTTAATAAATGCCGGCAGAAGACCGGAATCTGCGAGTTTTTTGGCTTGGCTTATATCCTCCGGATGTTTCATTGTTTGAGTTGCTACTCCCTGAAGTGCTTCAAAAAATTGCTCTTGAGTCATTTCTGCTCTTGTAAGCGCTTGAATAATTTGATCAAGAGTTTGAGCAAGAGTGCTTAACTGTGTTCTTGTGATTAGAACTCTAACATCGAGAGAGCGCTGTGTAGGGTCTATCAAATCACGATCAAAAACCCAAGCTGTTATGTCTTTTGGCGGATTTGCATCTTGTCCAAGATATTCGATTAATGCTGAATTCCAGGCTTTTCCAAATGCCGATTGGGTTGTCTTTGTCACATCTTCTGCTGCGCCTTCTTCATCCGGCATAGGCGGAGGTGCATCCAAAGCTGATGCCGTGCTGCTTTGACTTGAAATAGTATGACTTAAAGTCTCTTGAATTTTTGATGCTATGGTGTCAACAGCTTTTTGAAAATTACCTTTTTTTGATACATCAACATTTACCAAAGCTGACTCATCTTCTGAGCCTCTTATTGTTGATAGAATTCCGAACTGCTCCTCAGCTAACGGATGGTCTTTTTTCGCACGGCTTTCTTCTATATGAAGTGAAATTATATGCACTTTTTCATCTTGTGCACTTCTTAGAAGTTCATCTGCTCCGAGTCCAGTTGTATTTTGAGGGTGACCTTTTGGATGAGAACTGGCGTCACCTATAAGTACTATAAGTCTCAAGGCATTTTCAGACCAGTTTGAATGAAGTGCTGTATTTACTCCTGCGAACACCTCTTCCTGATAATCTTTGCTGCCTATTTTTGTGGCTTTCATTTTTGTATTTAGAATATTGACAAGAGTGGTTGCATCGACAAGTTGAGGTGTAAAATTTTTGGTTGTATATTTAAGTGCCGGCACAACTTTTATTGAATCTCTATATCCTACAAGGCCAAAATGAACTCTTGATTGCAGGTTTCCGCTTAAATTATTTGCAATTTTAGCAACAGCATTTTTAGTCATATTTATAAAAGGCTGCATACTTTTTGTTGTGTCGATTACAAAAACAACATCTACGCCAAGTTTATTTATTTGTGATTTTGTTGCTGCACCTCTATCTGATTCTGCCTGTTCAAGATAATCGCTGTTTTCTAAAGTGTCAGCGCCTCTTTTTCCGGGAACTGCTGCTGCAATTTGAAGATATCTGCCTTCATCGCCATCTATATCTTCGGTTTGATATTTGAGTATAGGCAAAAGATAGAAAGTTGTTGTTATATCTACAAATCTTTTAGGTTCCATGCTAACTATATCTGACGGTATGTTTTTTGAGTCGATTTCTTTGTATATGCTTTGTGCTTTTTCTTCTCTATCATCTGAATTTACAATCTGTTTTAAATCAGAAAATGTTTTAAACATTAAGACCGGTTCTCTTCCTTCTCCCGGTTCTCCAGGATGTGTATATGAAACAAGAAGAGCTTGTTTCCACTCGAATACATCTTGAGCACGCATCCATCCTTGTGCTTTTTTTGAAGACGAACCAACTTTATACCAGCCTAACGGTTTTGCTGGATTTGACAAATCTAAATTTTCTCTTTCAAAAACATACAAAGGTTTAAAAGCTTTGATGTCGGATTTTAAAATGTTGCTGCTTTCTGCAGATTGACTTTTGTAAATATTTGACAGAGGTCTTGGCAGAACGCGCAATGGCAGATGAGTTGATTTCTCTATGCATACTGCACCTTGTGAACATACTATGCCATCGTCCGATTGTGCTGTTTCTGGATTTTGAATATCCCCGCTTTGCAATGATTCTGTTGTAACATCATTATCGTTGAGAGATTCTTGCAGCGGCGTATCATCAGCTGCAAAAACAGAACCTGATAAAAATAAAATCAAGACAAAAAATATAACTATTATGCTTTGATATCTAACTTTTCTAT
>CAZFWO010000147.1:0-3381 GCA_964522785.1 uncultured Desulfurellales bacterium | reverse complement strand
TCATATCTCAATGCGTCAATCGGATTCATATTTGCAGCTTTTCTTGCAGGAACAATGCCAAAAATGATACCTATTGCCATAGAAAACACTAGAGCCACAATTGTAATTACAGGATCAAGAATTAAAGCTATATGAAAAGCAGAAGATGCAGCATATGTGATAAGCATCCCAATAATTATTCCTACAATACCGCCCAAGCTGGAAAGCACAACAGATTCTATCAAAAACTGAATCAATATATCTTTAGCCATAGCCCCCACAGCCATTCTTACCCCTATTTCCCTTGTTCTTTCAGTTACAGAAACAAGCATGATATTCATAATTCCTATACCACCGACAATAAGGGATATGGCAGCTATTGAGCCAAGCATCATAGTCAACATAGATGTAACTTTAGATATTGTATCAAGAAGCGCAGTCATACTCTTTACTGAAAAATCGCTGTCATCATTGCTTTTTATATGCCTCTTTTCTCTAAGTAGTTGCTCTATCTGCAAAGAAGCCTCTTGAAGGGGTATTTTATCTTTTACAGATGCCATAATAAGATGAATGTTGTCATTTCCGCTTATACGTCTTTGAAACATCTTTATGGGTACAAAAATTACATCATCCTGGTCTCTACCGAATGTATTTGCACCTTTTTCACTTAACACCCCAATCACCTCACATGAAAAATCTTTCAACACAATCCGTTTCCCAATAGAAGTTTGCACATTTAGAAGTAAATTCTTTACAACTGTTTTACCTAATATGCAGACATTTTGTCCTGATCTAAGTTCTCTTTTATTAAATTTTCTGCCTATTTTCATATGCCAATTCTGAACTGTAAAGTAGTCATCATTTACGCCTTTTATGTTTGTTTTATAGTTTTGATTTTTATAAATCACTGTCATAGAAGCGTCTTCAACAGGCGATACTGCGCTTAGCGTTAAAATCGAATTTTTTAATAAAGCCACAGTATCACTCTTAAAAGGTCTGGTAACAGTAGAAATACCTCCGGGACCGTTATGCTGACCGGGCATTATAAACAGCACGTTGCTCCCTAATTTGCTTACACTTTGTGTTATTGACAAACCTGCGCTTTTCCCAATATTTACCATAGCTATAACAGATGCTATACCTATAACTATTCCGATTGCAGTAAGCAATGAGCGCATAATGTTTCGCTTTATTTCCCGTAAAGCCTGCATTAAAGCGTTATAAATCACTGTTTTTCTTCCCTTTCAATCCGGCCGTCACGAAGATAGATTATCCTTGAAGCATATAGTGCTATATCCTTTTCGTGAGTAACCATAATAATCGTAATACCCTGTTCATTAAACTTTTTAATAATCTGCATAATCTCATAACTTCTTTTTGAATCAAGATTGCCTGTGGGCTCATCGGCAATTAAAACCTTAGGATTTGTAACTATTGCCCTTGCTATTGCCACTCTTTGCTGCTGTCCCCCCGAAAGCTCTCCCGGGTCATAGTTAATTCTATCTTCAAGCCCTACACTAACAAGGGCATCATAAGCTCTTTTTCTTCTTTCTTTTGCGCCTATACCAAGATAAATAAGCGGCATCTCAACATTCTCTAAAGCCGAAGTTTTTTTTAAAAGATTAAAGCTCTGAAATATAAAACCAAGCATATAACGTCTAAAAAGAGCTTTTTGGTCTTTTGAAAAAGTGTTCACATTTGTATTTAAAAATAAATAGGTTCCGTTTGTGGGAACATCGAGCGCTCCAAGTATATTTAAAAGCGTTGACTTTCCACTTCCGCTTGGTCCCATTATTGAAACAAATTCACCCTCTTTAATCTCTAAACTAATTCCTTTTAAGACCTCTGTTGCCGCATCCGCCGTTCCGTAAGTTTTTGTTATGTTCTCAAGTTTAATCACCGACTTTTTCCTGCATAATTACAACTTTATCATTTTCTTCCAATTTTTTAGATGAAATGGCAGTTAAAAATCCGCTATTGCCGAGAATTTTTACATATATTTTCTTTATTTTGCCGTTTTTTAGTATCCAGATATGAGGTTTTTTATCCATAGTGATTTTTTCTTTCTTGCTTCTCTTAAACAGATTATGACTGTTATCCTGCTTTAGAGGAATAAACAGCAGCGCCGATTTGGGAACAATAAAACTGTTTTTAATGGTTTTTGTAACTATATCAACATCTGCACTCATACCGGGTTTTAGAAGAAGATTCTTATTATCTACATTCATTATAGCCTTATATGTTACTACACCCTCAACTATCTCAGAATTAACACGAACCAATCTTACCTTTGCCTTAAATTTTTTATCAGGGTATGCATCAACCGTAAAATATGCGTTTTGTCCGGCTTTCACCTTTGCAATATCCGCCTCATCAACACTTGCGTGAAGCTCCATTTTTGTCAAATCTTTAGCAATTTTAAAAAGCATAGGGGTTTGAAAAGAAGCGGCTACAGTTTGACCAGGGTCTATATTTCTCTCCAAAATTATACCATTTATCGGAGAATATATTGTTGTTTTACTCAGATTATATCTCGCTGTGGCTAATTCGGCTTTTGCCTGTTGAATTTGAGCTCTATCCTTTTGAATCTCGGCTTTTGCCGAAAGATAATTTGCCCAATCACTATCCCAGACATTTTGAGATGGGAAAGAGCCGTTTGTTGATTTTAACAGCAGTCTATCTCTTTTTATGGTTGTATCAAATAGAGAAAACTTTGCATTAGCACTTTTTAAAGATGCTTTTGCGGCAGTTAAAGCAGACTCGGCTTTATTTAAAGCACTTTGGTATTTTGTCTTATCAATCTGGGCAAGAATCTGACCCTTTTTAACTATATCGTTATAATCAACAAAAACCTTTTCGATTGTACCGGATATTTCGCTTCCAACCTTTACCTCTTCAACAGGCTGTATATATCCCGTAGCCGTTACAATAATAGTCAAATTGCCCTTTTTAAGGGGCTTTGTTACATATTTAAACGGGCTTTTGGATTCTTTAGGAAATATATAAAAATATCCAAGTGCACCTACAATAAGCATTCCAATCAAAACAAAAACTATAAATTTCGTTTTTTTATTGGAATATTGTGTAATCTTTGACATATTCTGCATAATTTCTTCCTTTAATACCTATTTTTGGCCTGAATTCTTCCAGCCCCCGCCCAATGCTTTATAAAGTGTTACCTGATCTGCAAGAACTTGAGCCTCTAATTTTTCTAAATCTAATCTTGCATTCAAATAACCCCTTTGCGAATCAAGGACTTCAAGATAATCAGAATACCCTACATTAAATCTTTTGTTGGATAAATCAAGAACTTTTTTTAAAGACTCAACCTGCTTTTCCTGAGATTGTAATTTTAATCTATCCGACTTTAAAGTATTTAAAGCATCGAATACCTCTTTAAAA
>CAZFWO010000146.1:0-3382 GCA_964522785.1 uncultured Desulfurellales bacterium | reverse complement strand
CTGAGAATTCTATTATATCATCTATCTTTGATTTTATCTCAGGGATCGTCATTCCTAAAATTGCCCCATTCATAAAAATATTTTCCCTTCCCGTTAAATCAGGATGAAACCCCGCACCAATTTCTATTAATGGAGCCACTTTCCCATTGACTATTATATCCCCTTTATCAGGGTATGTTACCTTGGCAATCAACTTCAAAATCGTGCTTTTACCTGCCCCATTTGGGCCATAAAGTCCAATGGATTCGCCCTTTCTGACAGTTAAGTTAAAGTCTTTCAAAACCCAAAACTCATCCTTTTTTAACCTTTCCAAAGAAAGATTTTTTTTAAAAAGCCTCAAAATATCTTCTCTTAATGTATTATAAGAATTAATGCTCTTTGAATATTTCTTCCATATATGTTTTAAATTAATTGCTGGTTGTGATAGTATAGCTCACCCTCTATTAAAACATACTTTAAATTTTCAAATAACATCCGCCATTCTTTTCTCTATCGCTAAAAAGATATTATAACACAAGATATAAAACACCGATATAACGGCAAATTCAAGGATAAACTGCCACCAGACAATCCCTCTACCTTCAAGCGTAACCCTTCTCATATTCTCAACGATAAAAGTCATAGGATTTAGGAATAGCACTATTTTCCATTTCAAAGGCACTTTGTCAACGGAGTAAAGAACCGGTGTGGCAAAAAACCATAGTTGCATTAAAAATCGGGATAGCAACTTGATATCTCTATAATAGACATTTAAAGCCGAAAAGAAGAGACTTAAGGATATGGTAAAAACAATAAGAATAGCAAGTAGAGGCAAAAACCATAAGACATTTAATGTTAAATGAACACCATAGATGGCTAGCAAAAAGATGTAAATCAAAAAGGCTATACAAAAATCAACAAAAGAAACGACAATACCAGAAATGGGAATAATCTCCCGTGGAAAATATATCTTTGTAATCAAGCTCCGATGGTTAACAAGTGAATTCATAGAAAAATTGACAGAACTTGAAAAAAAACTCCAAGGTAACACTCCAGAATAAAAAAACAAAACATACGGATAATTTGATACCTTATGGTGCAAAACAACGCCAAATATAAACGTAAACAGCAACATCATACTCAAGGGTTGTAAAACGGCCCACAAAATGCCAAAGACTGTTTGTCTATATCTTATAGTAAATTCACGCCATATAAACACCATCAACAGGTGTCTATACTTATAAAGCCTTTTAATCATCCTAACTTCCATAACTTCATTATCTTATCATACACCTCTTCAACTGTAATTTCTTTCATGCATCGGCCGCCATAAGGGCATTTTGGTGTATAACCAAAGCGTGTACACGGTGAGCATGGCAACCTTTTGTTAATAACTATATGCTTTTCTCCCCTTGGTGCCCATTTATCTTCAATACCAGGACCAAAGATAGAAACCGTTTTCACGCCCAATCCAACCCCAAGATGCAGGATACCAGAATCCGTTGAAAATAAGATCTTTGAACCCTTTATTATCCCTGCCGTCTCCTTTAAAGATAATTTGTTAGTAAAATTCTCAACTCTTAATCCTTCTGCTATCTTTTTATTAAATTCAACATCGGCTGAACCACCAATCAGGGCAATTTTAAATCCATTCAGTTTTTTAATTAATTGCCTGTATTTTTCTACCTGCCACTTTCTTAAAGTGTTTGATGCCCCGGTAAATATAACCACATCAAAATTATCTATCGCCTCAATATCAATAAACGGTATTTGATAGTCCAAATTATGCTCAATGGAAAGAAACCGGCACAACTCATCTACCAAATCCATAAAAGAATCTATTTCATATCTTGTATGATAATACTTAACCGCAACATCAAAATTCTTCTTCCTGTCGTTTGTAGCAAAACCAACGTTTAATTTACCAACGAAACGAGCCACAATAGCCGAAAACCTATGCCACTGTTCAGTATCTATAACAACATTATATTGGCTTGATAAAACTCTCAAAAATTCCCTTATATTATCGTAACGATAAACATTAACATTATTTACAAATTTAAAGGCCTTGTAATTCCTATTTTCTGCCAATACCGATATCGAAGCGTTTTTAAATATTCTTTTTATTGCCTGTATAGCCGGGATAAGCAAAAAGGCATCGCCAAGTCCGCCTGGTCGTATCAATAACATGCTTTTTATATCGTCAATCTTATTGGGATACATCTTTTTGGCTGGTAAAAGACTGTTTATACACTGCCCGAAAAACCTATCTGCTGTTTTGATAAACTCTGTCTTTATGGAACTCATAAATAAATCTCTTTAAAAAACAAAAGTGCCCATAATGCAAGCATTATAAAATTGAGTTTATTTTTCAGTATAAACTCTGTAGGCTCGCCCAAATGCTTTCTAAAGGCATTGTATACATAATTGGCAATAAGTATAAATGAAACTATATGCAGCAGTACATTATGAACGGATCTGACTCTTAAATAGTAAAAAAATAACAATAAAGATAGAGCGGCAAACACAACAAGCTCCGCATCCAAAAATGTCTTGTTGTAAAATTTTAATGCACTTCGAAAATTTTTATTTTCACTATTTATTTCTTCTAGTCTTTTACCACAGGCCAACATCATAGCCACAGAAAATGTCAAAATAAAAAGCCACTTTGATACATGGACACCCGCGGCAATTCCGCCTGCAAACAGCCTAAGCTCAAAAGCAAAAGCGATAAAGAAAATATCAATATAAGCTATACGCTTAAAAAATAGAGAATACCATACGACATTTAACCCATATAAAAACAACACCAAACTCAATTTGACATTTGTAAAAAATGATACCAGAAGGACTGATATAAATAAAAGCGAACCAAATGCAAAAGCCTTTTTTGGAGGGATTATTCCGGATGCGATAGGCCTTTTTTGCTTAACAGGATGCCATTTGTCCTTTTCAGCATCAACGATATCATTAAAAATATACCCAGAACCGGCCGTAAAGCACAAAAGTACAAAGGCCATAATGGTTGGAATAAGCTTATTTAAATTAAACAATTCACCGGCAAAAAAGATAGGAAAGAAGACTATGAGATTTTTAATCCACTGCTTGTAACGAATAAGTTCCAGGAATTTTATGTAAATACTACTTATCCTCCTTTTCCTTAAGTTTATGTTCACCTTTGCAGATTATTAACTTATACATATCATTTCTCTCAGTATATATTCCTCTCTCACTTGCATGAGTTATATTGGGAGACCTAGCAAAATTATTATAAAACTCACTAAGATAGTCTTTTAAATTTTTGGTATTTATTTTCTTCACATTAATATTTTTTTTTATTACTTCAATAAAATCATCAAATTCTTTGTCTCTTGTAAATTTATCTCCTGTAAATATTATTTTA
>CAZFWO010000145.1:0-3382 GCA_964522785.1 uncultured Desulfurellales bacterium | reverse complement strand
TTATCCACGAAAATAGGTGCTGGGTCATATTCGTTTCGAGAACTTGATAAGAAATATATATTATGCAGTGGTCTCATTAGGTAAAATAAGGCAATCTTGTGCTTAGTGTGCTTAATGAGCAATGTCCTTCTTCCTCACCATCCATTCTTGATATACAGGATATCAATAAATACAAGGTTTATTTATAAAATGGATGGTGAGGAATTCATCCTTTATTTGCTCATTAAGCACACTAAGCACTTTTTGCGTAATGTCAGTTACCATAAAGAAAATAACAGCAGGTTTGTAAAAAATGGACTCAAATAGTTGAGCCCAATACCCAATACCTACGACACTTACACTTACACATACACTCACACATCCTTAAGTTGAAATAGTTTGATAAGAAACTATACACTGTGCAGTAGTCTCTTGTAGCAAGTTTTTTGCATTTTAATCGGCGGTTATTTAGATCTTTCCTATCTTTTCCCTCAATTCTTCTGGCGTAAGCCATTTATCATTTTTATTGGATGAATAGACAAAGCCATATTCTTTATGTTTGCCCTTCTCTCCCCATTTATTTAAGCCAAATTTTGGCTCACCAGTTAAAGATATGGACGGCAAAATTATAAAATACCTTTTAAATTCAAGCGTATTATAGGAATCATCAATAGAAATCATACTCTCGTGCAATTTCTCTCCAGGTCTTATACCGATTATATCAAATTCAGCCTCAGGCAGAATTGCCCTTGCCAAGTCTGTTATCTTCATTGATGGTATCTTAGGCACAAATATTTCACCGCCCTGCATTGTCTCAAACGCCATCAAAACAAACTCAACAGCCTCATCAAGTGTAATCCAGAATCGTGTCATATCAGGGTGTGTAATAGGCAGCTTTTTTGCGCCTTTTTCAGCAAGCTCCCTGAACAAAGGAATAACACTGCCGCGCGATGCCATAACATTTCCATATCTAACAACGCTGAATTTTATATCTTTTGCACCTTTCATGTTATTTGCCGCAATAAAGAGTTTGTCGGATGCTAATTTTGTTGCTCCGTAGAGATTTATCGGATTTACGGCCTTATCGGTGGAGAGGGCTACAACCTTTTTAACGCCAGAATCAAGTGCCACATCGATAACATTATTTCCGCCGAGCACATTGGTTTTTATTGCTTCCATCGGGTTGTATTCAGCAACAGGCACATGCTTAAGTGCCGCTGCATGGATCACATAGTCAACGCCCTCCATAGCCCTTATAAGCCTTTCTTTATCCCTAACATCGCCGATAAAATAGCGCATACATTTGTCGTTAAAAATCTTCCTCATCTCAAACTGTTTAAACTCATCGCGTGAGTAGATTATAACCTTTTTTGGCTTGTATTTTTTAAGCACTATTTCTGTAAATTTTTTACCAAAACTTCCCGTTCCGCCTGTTATTAGAATAACTTTATCGTTAAACATGCTTCTACCTCCTCTTATGGATTAGCAAAAAATAGTCCAATATAAATAGTATAAAATCAAGCCTTATCTATTCTATGGAAAAAGAACAATTTATTATTTGTTCCGTATTGTTTTCTTTAAAAGTATCATCTATTTCCTGAGCAGAGTATTGCAGGCGTAAGAAAAATGTATCACCCATAGGTAAATAGTATACAGATGGTATTAAAGCGCTTTTTGTTTGGTCGTGAGCAACATGAATCTGCTGTTCTTTGTCTCCGATTATTACAACACCTTCAGTTGCGCCGAGTCCGTATTTTGCAGAAATTAAAGCAGATAAGCTTTGTGAATGATTTATTGCTATGTTTTTTAAGTAGAATTTTTCGAGTTTACCGCCATTATGGGTAGCAAAAAAGAGTGAATTTTTATCAAAAGCGGAAGGCAGGAAGGTGATGTTAAAGGGATGAATGATGGCAACCTCTCTTTTTGGCATCTCTATTTTTATATTTATCTGCAGCTTATCTTTGTAGATAAAGTATGTTTTTTCAAACGATATATCTGAGCTTTCTTGTTTATCTTGAATAATTATTTTATCATTCAAAATATCTAACAAAGGTTCAACTTTGTAAAGATTTGTTAATTTATGCTGAGCGGGTTTTTCGATTATAGAGTGGAATGAAAAAAAATCAGCACCAAGAGATATATCTTCATAAAAACCATGAGTTATGGCGCCTATTAGTGCCTTATTGCTTTTTTCTTTAAAAATAACCTCTTTGGCTATAAGTCCTTTCTGTTTATTAAAAACGACTTTTAATTTATCTGTTTCAATAGATAGCTCATATCTATTTTGCCTGAGCGCAAAATCGCATTTTTCTTTCATTTCTGCACTTTTTAATTCATTAACCCATTTATCCACATACCAATCCAGTTCTTTTTTGAAATTCACCCATCGCTTTTTGGTTATATGTGTTCTAAAATCGCTTGATGCAAAATATAAAAGTTTTTTCCAATCTTTTTCTGTTGGATTTCCATTCAAGAAAGCATTGTATATTTTATAAACCTTTGTATTTATCTCCAGATCATTTCTGCCTGTCAATGCCCATCGATTTATGTTGTATTTTTCCTGTTTTTTAACGGGTATGGGCTGTTCGGGTGATTGCAAAAGCAGTTCGTTATTTTGTGTTTTTTTAAGCAAATCAGATGGCTTGATAAAACCAAAGCCCTTCTTTTGTTTTAAAACGCAAAGCAATTTTTTTATTCTGTTCCATTCATTATGCTCAATATTGGCTTCGGTTTTATATCTTCTGGGTCTAAAATTAAAAATTTCAGCATCATTTGCATATAAAGGAAAGTATCTATCTTGAGTGTGAAGCTGTGAAGACAAATAATTTACATACTCTTTCAGCATCATTTCGCCGTGTGCGTATCTTTGAAATTTCTGAAAAGCAATAGAATTAGTCCAAATGATTGGTAATTTTTTGTCAACACCTATAGCAATCTGTGGAAAATATTTTAAATCCTTCTTCCACTCTTTGTGAAATCTATATGGATTGTTCCATTCCATTATGATAGCTTTATAGCCGCTGTTAGCATAAATATCAACAATTCCGGCAGAATAAGCCATTTCATTAATAAGTGCGATTTCGGGTACAATGCCTAATATATTTTTGTAAATTTCAAGCCCCAGCTGCTGATTTTTTTCATTAAGAGCTTTAGGCATAAGTGGTCCTATAGTTTGAGAATAGCCGCTGCCGATAAATTCAACTTTCCCTTTTTTTATTAAGTTTTTAAGCTTTTCAATCCAACTTTTGTCTAAATCGTTGATAAATTCGAGTGTTAAAGCAGGAGCCTCGATTCCTATAGGGATACCACTCTGAGCTAAATTAAGCAACGGGTGATAACATTTATCAATGACAGCCTTTCTTTCTTCTTCTTCTATTGAAGAATACATAAGATTCAGGTGGAA
>CAZFWO010000144.1:1934-3401 GCA_964522785.1 uncultured Desulfurellales bacterium | reverse complement strand
GTTGAAAGAGTTTGATAAGAAACAGTATATTATATTGTTATTGTATCATTGTGCAGTGGTCTCATCTATTTTAACCCTTGACAATTATTCTGATATCTGATATATCAAATATCAAGGAGAATAAAAAATGAATGGAATTTTGACAAAATCTTTGAGAGAGCAGGTATATGAATATCTTAAAAATGAGATTAGCTCAAACAATATCAAGCAGGGTGAGTTTATCGATATAAACAAAATAAGCGAACAGCTTGGTGTCAGTAAAACGCCTTTGCGCGATGCTTTGCTTCAGCTTGAAATTGACGGATTTGTAAAAATACTGCCGAGAAAGGGTATTGTTGTAAATGAGCTTACGCTCGGTGATATAAAGAACATATACGAAATTATTGGTGCACTTGAGTGCAGTGTTTTATCATCGCTTGAAAATATTTTAACAGCCAAACACATTCAAAAGATGGAAAGGTTTAACGAAAATATGAAAGAGGCGCTCAAAAATGACAACTTTGAGACATATTACAAAAATAATCTTAAATTCCACAATACATATCTTGATTTATCAAGTAATGAGCCGCTTAAAAAAATGCTCAATACCCTAAAACAGAGGCTATATGATTTTCCTCCCAACCATCAATATGTGGCTGAATGGGAGATAAATTCAACAAAGGAGCACTCTCAAATAATAGAGCTTTTAAGAAAAAAGCAGTTTGCAGATGCGGGTAATTTTATAAAGGATGTTCACTGGTCATTTGATGTACAGAGAAAGTATATTGAACTTTACTATTTTAAGGACTGACCTTATGCAAAAACCAGGCAATCCTATGCTTAGTATGTTTAAGCAAGCAAATAAAGGATGAATCTCTCACCGTTTATTTTATAAATAAACTTTGCATTTTTTGATATTCTGCATAGTAAAAATGAATGGTGAGAGAGAAGGACATTGCTTGCTAAACATACTAAGCATTGTTTGGTGAAGCCGGTTAAGGAGAGAAAATGAAGGGCATAATCTTTGATATTAAGCGATATTCCATACACGATGGACCGGGAGTCAGGACTACGGTATTTTTTAAGGGTTGTCCTTTGAGGTGCATCTGGTGCCACAATCCCGAAAGCCAAAAGTTAGAAAAGCAGATTGTTTGGTATGAAAATAGGTGTATAGGCTGCTTAAGCTGTTTTGATACCTGCAAATTTGATGCAATAGATACAAATAACGGCATAAATATAAACAAAAACTGTACGCTGTGCGGTGACTGTGTTAAGGCTTGTCCGACCAATGCGTTAGAGATGATTGGCGAAGAATATGAAATCGGCGAGCTTGCTAATGAAATATTAAAGGATGAGAAGTTTTTCGAAGATGGTGGCGGTGTAACAATTTCCGGCGGTGAGCCGTTTGTTCAGTATAATTTTTTACTTGAACTGTTGAGGCAAATAAAGAAGTACGATATTCACATTGCACTTGATACGACCGGTTAT
>CAZFWO010000144.1:0-1834 GCA_964522785.1 uncultured Desulfurellales bacterium | reverse complement strand
AAAGAAGAAAAAGGTATGAATGATAGGATAAAAAAATTAAGAAAACAGAGCATTGAAGCAATCGAAACCATATCAAAAGAAAGAGCAAAGTTGCTTACGGAATTTTATAAGGATACAAAGGAAGAGTCAATACCTATAAAAAGGGCAAAGGCTTTTGAGTATATTTTAAAAAATAAGACAATTTGCGTAAACGATGGTGAGTTAATTGTTGGCGAGCGCGGAGAAAAACCCAAAGCAACACCTACATATCCGGAAATCACGCTTCATTCTTTGGATGATTTAAAAGTTCTAAATGACAGAGAGAAGGTTTCATATAAGGTTTCAGATGATACATTTGAGTTATACGAAAAAGAGATTATACCTTTTTGGAAGGGCAAAACAATTAGGGATATGATTTTTAAAGAGGTAGATAGAGAGTGGATTGATGCCTTTGAAGCTGGGGTTTTTACAGAATTTATGGAGCAAAGAGCCCCAGGCCATACCGTTTTGGATGGCAAAATTTACCAAAAAGGGATGAAGGATTTTATTAATGATATAGGAAACGCCATTGAGAAACTTGATTATGAAAATGATTCAGAGGCGTTTGATAAAAAAGAAGAGCTTGCTGCAATGAAAATAGCTGCAAATGCCTTGATTGAGTTTGCTAATAGATATGCAGATGAGCTTGAAAAATTGGCTAAAAATGAAAAAGACGAAAAAAGAAAAGATGAGCTTCTAAAAATTGCCGAAATTTGCAGGTGGGTTCCGGAAAATGCACCAAGAACATTCCATGAAGCGCTTCAATACTACTGGTTTGTACATCTTGGCGTTGTAACAGAATTAAACGGTTGGGATTCATTTTCTCCAGGAAAATTGGATAAACATCTTTATCCATTCTATAAGAAGGACATTGAGGATGGTAGACTGACAAAAGATGAGGCTAAGGAGCTGCTTGAGTGTTTCTGGATAAAGTTTCATAATCACCCGGCACCGCCAAAGGTAGGGGTAACGGCGCAGGAGAGCTCAACTTATACCGATTTTGCACAAATCAATATCGGCGGTGTCAAAGAGGACGGTTCGGATAATGTTAATGAATTAAGCTACCTTTTGCTTGATGTCATAGATGAGATGAGGCTTGTTCAGCCCAATGCATCAATTCATGTAAGCAAAAAGAATCCGGATAGATTCATAAAAAGGGCGATTGAGATACTTAAAACAAGTTTTGGACAGCCCTCAATCTTTAATTCAGATGCTGTAGTTCAGGAGCTGCTGAGGCAGGGTAAGGATATTGTCGATGCACGATGCGGCGGCACAAGCGGATGTGTTGAATCCGGTGCATTTGGCAAGGAAAATTATACGCTGACTGGCTATTTTAATATTCCAAAGGTGCTTGAAATTACAATAAACAACGGCATAGATCCAAGAAGCGGCAAACAGATAGGTCTAAAAACAGGGAAATTTGAGGATTTTGAAAGCTTCGATGAATTCTTTGAAGCGTTTAAGAAGCAGCTTCACTATTTCATTGATATTAAAATCAAAGGTAATTTGATTATTGAGAGAATCTATGCAAAGAATATGCCTGCTCCGTTTTTATCTATATTGATTGATGATTGCATCAAAAAAGGCAAAGATTACTACAATGGAGGCGCAAGGTATAACTCATCATACATACAAGGCGTAGGAACAGGCACTATAACAGATTCGTTATCTGCAATTAAACAAATTATTTTTGAGGATAAAATATTCTCAAAAGCTGATTTTTTGAATATGATTAATAAAAATTTTGAGGGCTTTGAGAAGGAAAGGCAGATTCTTCTTAATAAAACCCATAAATACGGCAATGATGATGATTATG
>CAZFWO010000143.1:0-3415 GCA_964522785.1 uncultured Desulfurellales bacterium | reverse complement strand
TTACCCAAAGGATTTAATGCATTTAATATTATATCCAGAGCATGAAATGGCAAGATCATCTATAACACCCCCCCAGGAAAGCAAATTAATTTTTATTTATACTTGCATATTTACAGCTTGAAGTCAAAAATTACTAAAAAATATATGCAACATTAATCAAAATATTAAAAAATAAATAAAGATATGATGTATTTAAAAGTTATATAACCAATATAAACAACTGAACCGATATTAAAATTTTATCTGATCAGCTATTTTATATATTATTGGTAACGGCTTTTCTTTTCCGCTTAAGGCATTAATTATACCCATAATCATGAGTACCATTAAAAAAACCCAGCCTATATATCCCAAAATCAATCCCACAAAAGGTATAATCCACACAATATTCCATATTATACTAACAATAAGCAGCGCTATACCCTGTTTTATGTGATATTTTGTATACGGGTTATCTTTTTGAAGTAAAATTGGTATAATAACAAGTATGCCGAGATAAGAAATCCAGGCAACACCCTTTCCTTCTTGTACATAATCTGTATCCATATACCCTCCTTTTATAAAAGTTAATCACAAATTATATAATTAATCAATTATACATTATTAAACTAAAATTTCAACATCTTATCTTGATTTTTCTACCCCTACCCTGTTGCAAAATCCATAGATTGGGCACTTCGTACAAAAAGGGGAAACGGGTTTGCATATATTTTGGCCAAACGGCACAAGTAGATCGTTATATTCTATCCAATATTTTTTCGGAAGAATCTCTCTCAGATTCATCTCCGTCTCGAGAGCGTTTTTTGTTCTTATTAATCCTAGCCTGTTTGAAATCCTATGAACATGTGTATCAACACAGATAGTCGGAATATTATAACCCTTAGCCAATATAAGATTGGCTGTTTTTCTGCCAACATTGGGCAACTCAAGCAATTCCTCCATAGTATCAGGAATCTTCGAGTCATATCTCTCCACAATAATTCTTGCAATTTTTTTTAAGTTTTTTGCTTTTGTTCTATAAAATCCAACAGGATATATAAGTTTTACAATCTCTTCCTCTTTCAAGACATCCAATTTTTCAACCGTATCAGCTTTTTGAAAGAGTCTTAAAGATGCCTCCATAGCGACTGCATCCTTCGTCCTCAAACTCAACACAGTAGAAATTAGAACCTTGTAAGGATCATTATCCTTCGCTATCCTTGTTACAACAGGCTCTACAAATCTACTATATGCTTTGCGCAGCCTCTCTATAACCTCGTCTATATCCTCTATTTTCATAATTTTGGATTAATCTTTATCTTTACCCGCTTTTTCAATTTATTTATAAATTCATTCATCGCTTCAAATTCTTTCTGGCTTTTGAGCTGGTTCTCTATTGATTGTTTATATTTATCAAAATCCTTTTTATTTATAGTCTTTTTATCAATCAGGTAAACATACAAACCGTTTTTAGCAGAACACTTGTCAAAAAAACCAACATTTTTGGAAAATATCTTTTTCATAATACTTTCATTGAGCGTGCACTCCATCTTTTCATCGGGTGAAAATTTTGAAACACCCTTTGCAAGACGAATCTTTAGATTCATTTCCTTTGCAAGCTTATCAAGTTGTTTTTTATTTTTTAAACCGTTATATACACTTTCTGCTTTGCTTTGGGCTATCTGCCTGGATTCGTATTTTATATAAGCACTCCTTATTTTATCCTTTATCTGCTCAAAACCTGGTATGTAAGAAGGCTTTTTATTAACCACCTCATATATAACATACCCTCCTATACCCTCATCAGGTCCAAGCAGAGCGCCATTTTCCCTCATCAGAGAATCTCTTACTATATTTGCAGTAAACGGTTTTTGCGGATTTTTTAAGCTCATATATTCGCTTGTCTTAACCTCAAATCCCAACTGTTTTGCTGCATCATCAAAATTCTTTTTCGCATCGCGCATCTTAACAAATATCTTCTTTGCTTCTATAAACAAATCCTCTTTGGCCTCTTTTGTTTTAATGTAGTTCACTATTGCGTTTTTGACATCTTTATAGTCTCTCGTATAAGAATTTTTTACATCTTCTACTCTTGCTATGTGATACCCGAATTTTGATTTAAAGGGCTTTGACAGTTCTCCTGGTTTTAAGTTCTTAATGCCGTTCCAAAAACCCGGAACAACCATATTTTCCGTAACATAGCCCAACTCGCCGCCAACTTTTTTTGTGTATGTATCATAAGAGTATCTTCTCGCTGCATTTTCAAATGTTATCTTCTTATTTTTTATCTTATTATAAATATTATAAGCCTCTTTCTTAAACGCCTTATCTGTTTTATTGTCCTTATTCTCTATCAAGATATGTGCAACCTTAATCCTCTTTGGTACTTTAAAATATTGAGTGTGTTTATTATAAAATTGCCTGGATTCATTATCCGTAACATTTATTTTAGATTTGGCATAATCCAAATCTATAACTATATATTTAAATTTCAACTGTGTCGGAACCCTAAAGTCCTCCTTATGCTTATTATAATAGGATTTTAGTTGTTCATCGTTAACCTTGACATACTTTTCCATACCCTTAAATGGCAGATAAACATACTTTAAATCAACACTTGAATAGTTTTCATTGTAGTTTTCTTCAATTTCTTTTTTCGTTACAACAACATTTTTAAGCACCCTTGCTTTAAGCTTATTTATATATAAAGAGGTTCTGATAGAATCCTCATACTCTCTCGGATTTATATTGTTAGCAGAGAGTATAGCAAGATACTTCTGTTTCGAAAAATGTCCATTCGCAAAGAAAGCGCTATTGCTCTCTATATCTTTTTGAACATCATCATCTGTAACCTTGATACCTTCTTTTTGTGCTTCCTGCAGTAAAAGAGCTCTTTCTATTAATGTATCTATGGTTTTTTGTTTTATGTTTAATTTTTTTATGTCGCTATCCGTAACACTTCCACCCTTTATCTGCGTTAATAGTTGAACATAAAATTTATATATATTGTTGTAAGTTTTTTGATACTCAGGCATTGTTATTTTAGTCTTACCAACCAAAATAGCAGTATTATCACCAATAGTGAACGGCCCTCTAACAAACAGATATGCACCGCCTATTACAAACGCTATAACGGCTATCCACAAAAAAATAGCAAATTTTCGGATATTTTCTCTAAAAAAACCCAACATAATACACCCCTTAAAAAATTTAATACCCGATGTTACGCAAAATTATTGGTATTGTCAATTTAAACAAAAAAAATCTTTTGCGATACCATTGAACAGTGTATAGTTTCTTATCAAGCTCTTGAAACGAATAGACCCGTCACCTATTTTCGTGGATAAAGTTCTTAATAAAATAAAAGTTTTTACGAAAATAGGTGACGGGCTCAACTGTTTGAGTCTATTTTTCACAAACCTGCTGTTATTTTCTT
>CAZFWO010000142.1:0-3434 GCA_964522785.1 uncultured Desulfurellales bacterium | reverse complement strand
TTTATATAAAAAATGACCTACTACCTATAATATCTGAGGCTGTTTCTCCTGCTTGTAAATGCAGCATCGATAAAAAAGATGGATTTATCATCAATGTAATTTACCCTGCTTCATTTGACGATAAATATTTAAGACCTCAAATTCTATTGGAAATAGGGCCTTTGGCATCTTGGGCTCCATTTGATAGTTTTGAAATAAGCTCTTATGCTGCACAATATTTTCCTGATTTATTCATAAAAAAGACATGCAGGGTCAATGCCATCCTTGCCGAAAGAACATTTTGGGAAAAGGCAACAATACTGCATCAAGAAGCAAACAGAGGTAAAGATAAGCCGTTTCCAAATAGATATTCAAGGCATTATTACGATTTAGCAATAATGGCAAAATCAGAAGTTAAGGATAAAGCCTTAAAAAATTTGAAACTTTTAGAAGATGTTGTAAAATTTAAGCAGAAATTTTATCCAAGCGGATGGGCTAAATATGAAGATGCCAAAGCGGGTACTCTGAGATTGCTACCACCAGACTATAGATATAAAGAACTAAAAAAGGATTATACTGCTATGCAGAACATGATTTTTGATAAAAATCTTGATTTTGATGAAATTATTTCGATTCTAAAATCATTGGAAGATGAAATTAACTCTTTATAAGGATTAAATATGGCAAAACTAACCGAATCTCATATAGAACAATTCTCAATAGAGCTTCTTGAATCTCTCGGTTACAATTACATCTACGCTCCTGATATTGCCCCAGATGGCGAAAATCCCAAAAGAGAATCATTCAGTGATATTCTTTTATTCGAAAATTTGAGGTCCGCTATTGACAGAATAAACCCCAATATAACTCAGAATGCAAAAGAAGATGCCATTAAACAGCTCCAACGCTTAAATTCTCCGGAACTCATTGCAAATAACAAAGCATTTCACCGAATGCTTACCGAAGGAATACAAATTACCTACCTAAAAGACGGGCAGCAAACGGGGGATTATGTATGGCTTGTTGATTTCAATAACCCTAAAAATAACGACTTTATAGTATGCAATCAGTTTACTGTTATTGAAAATGAAAACAACAAACGACCCGATGTAATTCTTTTTATAAACGGCATCCCCTTTGTGGTTATTGAGCTTAAAAATCCTGCAGATGAAAACGCAACAATACAATCTGCATATAGACAGCTCCAAACATACAAACAGGCTATACCATCACTGTTTACCTTCAATGAAATTTTAATAGTATCCGACGGATTAGAAGCCAAAGCAGGAAGCCTGTCTGCAGGCTATGACCATTTTATGGCGTGGAAATCCGTTGATGGAAAAGTTGAAGCTTCTCATCTTGTGAGCCAATTAGAAACACTAATCAAAGGAATGCTCAATAAAGAAACTCTGCTTGATTTAATCTCTCATTTTATTGTGTTTGATAAATATGAGAAAGAGGATATAAAAACCGGTCAGATAAGTATATATACGACTAAGAAATTGGCTGCATACCATCAGTATTACGCAGTAAATAAAGCCGTTACAAGCGTTATAAATGCTGCCAAGACCGGAACGAGAAAAGGCGGTGTCGTCTGGCATACTCAAGGAAGCGGAAAATCACTCTCTATGGTGTTTTTTTCGGGCAAGATTGTTCTTGCAATGGACAACCCGACAATTGTTGTAATAACAGATAGAAACGATTTGGACGACCAGCTTTTTGATACATTTGCAGCATCAAAACAGATTTTAAGACAAGAACCCATACAGGCTCAAAGTAGAGACGAGTTAAAAAAACTTCTAAAGGTAGCATCAGGAGGTATTGTATTTACAACAATGCAGAAGTTTCAGCCTGATGAGGGCAATATCTATGATGAGCTATCAGATAGAGAAAATATAGTTGTAATAGCAGATGAAGCCCATAGAACACAGTATGGTTTTAAGGCAAAGGTTAATAAAGATACAGGCGATATTACATATGGGTTTGCAAAGTACTTACACGAAGCTCTACCCAATGCAACATTTATAGGCTTTACCGGAACGCCGATTGAAAAAACAGACAGGAACACGCCTGCTGTGTTTGGGAATTATATAGATATTTATGATATAGCACAGGCTGTTGAAGATAAGATCACCGTTCCGATATATTATGAGAGCCGTCTTGCCAAAGTTTACATGAGTGAGGAAGGTAAAAAGCTTGTTAAAGATCTCGATGAGAAATTGCAGGACGACGAAATGTCTGAAACGGAAAAAATCAAATCAAAATGGTCAAAATTAGAAGCTTTAATCGGCAGCAATAAGCGCATAAAACAGGTTGCAAAAGATATTGTAAATCATTTTGAGAAAAGGCAAGAGGTTTTTGATGGTAAGGGGATGGCTATTGCAGCATCGAGGAGAATTGCCGTTAAACTATATGATGAAATTATAAAATTAAAACCGGATTGGTATAGTGAAGATTTAAAAAAAGGAATGATAAAGGTTGTTATCACATCTGCATCCTCAGATGGACCCGAAATCTCTAAACACCATACAACAAAAGAGCAAAGAAGAACGCTTGCAGACAGAATGAGAGACCCTAAAGATGAATTAAAGCTGGTTATTGTCAGAGATATGTGGCTTACAGGCTTTGATGTCCCAAATTTGCATACAATGTATATAGACAAACCGATGAAGGGGCATACCTTAATGCAGGCAATAGCAAGAGTAAATAGGGTTTATAAAGATAAGCCCGGAGGGTTGATTGTTGATTATTTGGGCATTGCGTCTGATTTGAAAGAGGCTTTATCTTTTTATTCAAACAGCGGAGGAAAAGGCGAACTTGCACTTGACCAGAAAAAAGCTGTTCAAATAATGCTTGAAAAATTAGAGATTGTTTCTCAAATGTTTTACGGATTTGACTACAAAAAGTATTTTAATGCTGATACATCAACAAAACTGTCTATCATTCTTGAAGCAGAAGAACATATTTTAAATCTTGAAAACGGAAGAAAGCGTTATATAGATGCCGTATCTACCCTTTCAAAAGCATTTACAATATCTGTTCCCGATGATGAAGCTCTATCTGTAAAAGACGATGTTGCATTTTTTCAAGCTGTTCAATCAAGACTATTGAAATTCAGTAAAAAAAGCGCAAATCAAAGCAGTGAAGATATGGAAACAGCTATAAGGCAGATTATAGATAAAGCTTTGGTAACGGATAAAGTGATAGATATTTTTAATAAATGTAAAGAAACTGGCAAACGGATTACAATTGCTTCAAAACATTTTGAAGTGGTGACAAAAGAAACAATTCGGCATGATTATGAAGAAATTCCGGGTGCTATGTTTAGATTCATTGATATTCCTGGTTATAAAAAATTCATTAAAAGTTTGTTAGATAAAATAATTGCTCAAATGATTATTATTTTATTTTTCCCATTATGGATCGTTATTGCAGTCATTATTAAATTAAAATCA
>CAZFWO010000141.1:0-3513 GCA_964522785.1 uncultured Desulfurellales bacterium | reverse complement strand
TTATGGAATAATCTTTAGTATTCAAACTTTTTATTTAGCTTATCCCATCTTTTTATTATATTACTTTTAATTGTTTCTGTTTCCTCTTTAGTTAAATATTTAAACCTTCCTTGCAGAGAAAGGTATTCTTCAACATCTATAAATTTTGGCTTTCTTGATAATTTATACACACCATTCTCTATCTCATACAGCGGGAAAACGCCTGTTTCAACTGCTAATTTTGAAATCTCTATAGACTTTGATTCAAGCGATTTATGGCCAGGAGGACAGGGTGAGAACAGATGTATAAGTTTAAAGCCTCTCGTATTTTTTGCCTTCTCAAATTTTTTTATTAAATCCTTAGGATAAGCAACCGTTGCAGATGCAATATATGGCACATCGTGAGCTGCAACAAGCTCCATTAAGTTTTTTTTGGGTCTCACTTTTAAAAGCGGCGAAGGTGTTGTAGTGGTAGCAGCACCATAAGGCGTAGCAGAACTCCTTTGAATGCCTGTATTCATATACGCTTCATTGTCATAACAAACATATATAATATCATCATTGCGCTCAGCTGCCCCGCTTAAAGCCTGCAAACCTATATCGAAGGTTCCGCCATCTCCTGCCCAGCCCATAACGGTAATATCATCCTTACCCTGCGTAATAAATGACTCCTTTATGCCGCTTGCCACAGCAGCTGTTGTCTCAAAAGCCGTATGGAATACAGGTACGCCTGCGTAATTCTTGCCCCAGGGTCCGTTAATAACAGTCCAGCAGCAAGCCGGTATTACAATAACCGTTTTTCTGCCCAAAGCTTTCAATGCAAGCCTCATGGACAAAGCAGCCGCACATCCAGGACATGCTAAGTGGTTGGGCTGTAATATTTCATCTCTATTTATATTTTTCATTCATCGCTCCATAAGTAGGTATCTTCTTTTATTTTTCCATCAACAACATCTTTTACAGCTTTTTCTATATCATGCTCGGTAACATCATATCCGCCAAGCCCGCATACAAACCCTACAACGTTATTCAAACCCAATCCTCCTGCAACCTCGTCCTTGACAATGCCGCCCTTGCCGTGAGAAATATTTCTGTCAAAAACTATGACATGCTCTATGCCGTCAAGTGCTTTTTTTAACTCATCTTTTGGAAATGGTCTGAACATGTTTATCTTAACCAACTTTGTATTTATTGAAGAATCGTTAAGATTATCAACAGCTATATGCATTGTCTCGGTCAATGAACCCATACCTACAATAGCAACATCAGCATTTTCTACTCCATAAACATCAACCGTAGAGTAGTTTCTGCCTGATATCTTTCCAAACTCGCATGATATATCAGCAAAAACATCCAAGGCACTCATAACAGCCCTGTTCTGCTCAAGTTTTATAGGCATATAATCCTTCGGAAAAGCTAAGGCACCGTATGCTCTTGGATTATCTATATCCAGTACGTCCCTTTTTTCCTTTATCTTGATAAAATCATTTATTTCATCTTCAAATATTTCCACAGGTTCTTTTGTGTGTGTAACAAGAAACCCGTCAATACATACCATAGCTGGTATCTTAACCTTTTCTGCTATCCTAAATGCCAAAAATAAAAAATCGTACGATTCCTGAGCATTTGATGCATACAACTGAATCCAACCCGTATCCCTTTGTGCAAGAGAATCTGTTTCGTCAGCCCAAATGCTCCAAGGCGGAGCAACAGCTCTATTTGCGTTTGCCATAACTATAGGCAATCTTGCACCACTTGCCCAGTGCAAAACCTCATGCATCAAAAGCAGCCCTTGAGAGCTTGTCGCAGTAAACACCCTGCTTCCCGCAATTGATGCACCTATTGCAGCAGCCATAGCCGAATGTTCGGATTCAATCTTAACAAAACGTGTATTAATTTCACCCCTTGCTATAAAACCTACAATTTTTTCTATTATTGATGTCTGAGGAGTTATAGGATATGCACTCACTACATCAACATAACTCTGTTTTACTGCATAGGCTACAGCATCGTTGCCACCAAATATCATCTTTTTACTCATATTTCCCTCACACTATCAAAAGCTAATCTTGCGGCTTCTATATTTATATCAGCTTTTTGTCCTATTGTTTTTTTAATTACCTTCTCTAAATTTCCAAAAGAGTAATCGCTGGATATCTTACAGAAAGCACCAAGAAGTGCAGTATTAATAATTGGCATTGCCGGCGTTCCAAGATTTAAGGAGAACGCTATTGAGTTTGCATCCACTACGAATATTCTTGCTTTACTCGGATATTTTTTTAAATCCTCCGATGTATTAAGCAGAGCTACTCCGTCCTCTTTTACCTTTATATTTTCAATTAAGCCCATGTTAAACACGACAACGGCATCGGGTATTTCCACCACATACCTATTATACACCTTTTTACCCTGTTCTATTCTAACATAAGCATTTGAAGGCGAACCCCTGCGTTCCGCACCATAGGACGGCATAAACTGAACATCGTAGCCTTCATAAAAATAAGCATTGGCAAGCATCTCTCCGGATAAAACAATGCCTTGTCCTCCCCTTCCGTGTAAACCTATCTCCTTCATTTGCCCCCCTCATTAAAAAATTAGCAAACAATGCCCAAACTATTTTAGAGCCACTAATATTATATAAAAATGATTAATTTGTAAAATGGTTTTTATTTAAACCTTAATTAGGAAATAAAAAGCCGGATAAATATGAAAATTTACCCGGCTAAAGAAATAAGCTTATATTTTAGAAGTTATATGTAACCTGCGCTGCAACTGTGTCTTGGTGCATCTTTATTTCTACAGTCTTGCCAAAAAAACCCTGCCAACTAGCTGGCACATTACCTGTCTGCTTATGTTCAAATGCGTGAGCATAAGCAAAGGAGAGTTCTAAGTTCTTATTGAATTTGTAGCTTGCACCTACAGTTGCATGTGTTTCAACAATTGCGGGAGCAATTGTATTGTTGTATAGATCTTCATCCTTAATTGGGCTTTTTGCATAGTTAAATCCAGCCCTTAACGTTAAAGCCTTTGTTGCATCATACTCAGCACCGAGCGCAAACACCCACTGGTTATCCCAATGGAAATTCCAAGTTTTCACACCCATTCCTGTTACATCTACTTCGTTCATAACATCGTGATAGTTTATCCATCTGACATCAGCCTCAAATCTCAAAGGCTCAATGGGCCTGACATTGACACCGAAAGCAATCTGGCGGGGCATATCAAGCCTCATTTTAACTTTATCAGCTGCTATTAAATTAGACGCGGCAGTCCCTGAAGCAGGCTTTGTTGTATTCCATTCAAGTTTCTGCATCCATCTCTTTGATTTATAGACAAGACCAATTTGAACCATATCGTTTATCTTATATACAGCGCCAATATCGAAACCTAAACCGTATGCATTTGCGTTGTCCAAAGAAGCCGATGATCCGTCCGCGAAGCCATACTCCAAGCCCATTGCCTGATATATAAATACAGGGGCAAAGCCAACAGATAATTGGTCATTGAACCTATATGCACCACCTACAGACATCT
>CAZFWO010000140.1:0-3559 GCA_964522785.1 uncultured Desulfurellales bacterium | reverse complement strand
CAAACCTCTTGATTAAATTTTCACCATTGTGAATGAGTTTGAAAATCCATCTACCCTCTTCATCAACCAAAACCTCATAAATTAAACCGTTATCTTTTATTATCATTTCTTTAATGTAGTAAATATTTTCTCACCAGACCTGCCAACAATATAACCGCTTATAGATAACTTGAGTAAATCCCACATATCTTGAGGAATAGGCAAAAAAACTGCAACTTGCTTACCAAATAATGTTTGTATATATGGAGCTATAATGTAATTATTAGCTATTATAAAAACAAAAACCATCATAGTTAATGGTCGCCAATTTCTTTGTAACCAACTCTTCCCTTGTTCCTCAGCTAACACCGTTTTAACTTTAGCCTGAAGTTCATTATCATACTTTTCATAGTTAAGTTGAGTTATAGCTTTTTGTATCTCGCTTTTAATCTCAAGTGCTTTATCTTTATCAAGAGTGGATTTATCTACAGCTTTAAAGATATCATCTACAATGTTGCCTATAATTGGAATAAAAGATAAGAGACTCATTTTAGAGCCTCTTCTTTAAATCTTTTATTTTATCGGTAACCTCTATTTTCCAGTTTTTGACTGTGCCGACAAGTTTAGCCTGCCTTTTTGTCCGGAAACTGCCAATATAGAATCCTGCCCCAAAAGATATGCCTATCAGCGCAAACAGTATTATCGTGCCTGCCGTTGTTAAACAATTCATTATCTCTCCTCTCTTATTTTTATTTCGCCCATCTCGACCTGTGCGTAGATAGGATATTTTCTTAAAGATATTTCCGTTTCACCTAAAAGCCGCTCCTCTTTGAAACTTACAGGATGCTTAGTATTTTCCGTTACAACCTGTCTTATTATTTGCGCAAGCTCATCAGCCTCGAGAGCACCGTCATAAACGACACCATTGCCGTCATTTGTTATGTTTTCTTGATACACACATACAAACATATAAAAATCACAGGATGCGTTTCTTGCGCTGTTTCTGCTCTCAAACAGAGCCTTGCCTCTATCCAACAAAACATAAGGTGCATTGCCGTATTCAGGCAAATCTCTTTCATCAGCTCCAAGAAAAACCTTTATGTTTTTAGAGTATTTGCTTTGGCAATAGCTGTTTACTTCATCGCTGTTTATTAAAACATCTCTGATATCTTTCAATGCTTCTATTATCGTCACGGTTTTAGCCTCGTTCTTGCATAACAGCCAAGTGCATATATGCCTGCATTATATGTGCGTGTTTCAACTTCCCATTTACCGTCGATTACATCGTGCGGTTGGGGTTCACCTATTCCTAAACTATTCAATTCGGATTCTGCAACATAGACGATCGTAACAGCATCAACTGCAACCGCACTATCTTCATCAATTTTTTCATCTGTTATTATTGCCTTTACGGTGTATGTTGTGCCGTTCCTTTCATAATTTACGCTTTGCGCAAAATCAGAAAAGAAAACGCCGTCTATGTCTGCAGTAAAATCCATTTATCTACCTATTTTCACTTCTATTTCGGCAGTAGTCCCGGATGTAACAGGCTGTAGTGCTATGCCAAAAAGAACTTTGCTCGAATCTACGTTAAGTGTTTTGTTATCAATGTATACATAATCACCTACACCTATTGTCGCAGCGGCTGTTCCGTCATTCCCCGTAACAGAAAGTTTAAAAACACCACTTGTTTTTACAACTACATCGCCGTCTGTATCCGTATCTGTCAATGCAACACCAGCAATGTTGCCGACATTTACAGGTTCACCCGATGTAACATCTGCAATAGATAAAACAAGTTTATCTCCATCTTGTACGTAATTTTTAGCCATATTATCCTCCTATTAAGCTCCTGGGTTTTTGTAAAGTGCTTTCCAGTCCATAGCTTTTGCGCCTACATCTATTCTTACTTTGTATTCCACGCCGTCTACAGTCCAACCGTTCTGCATTTCAAGTGTTGGTTTTTGCTGTCCATTTAAGAAAAATACTTTTACCGTTTTTCCTTTCTGTCCTGCCAAATACCAAGCATTACCGGCAATATCCAGTCTGTTTTCGCCTATAGGCTTTAAATTGAAATTCCTCAAAACATTTGGTTTGCCCTGTGCAAAATCGATATACTGCACATTTAGTATCTCTTCAACGTCCATAACCATAGAAACGGGTACAATAATAAATTGCGGTCTTATATTTAGATTTTTCTTCCCACCTAAACCTTTTTGCTTCCACATTGCTGTTATTGCGGATTTGATACTATCAACAGAGGGTGCAACGCCGGTGCCTGCAAGGTTTCCATGCGTGCTATGAAATAATGCAATGCCATCGCCCATTTTGGGGTTGGTTGTTAGCTGTGCATATACCAAGTCGCCTATTTTTCTTGCGGCAGCTTCACCTCTGCTTTTTGCATTATCGGTTATTAAGCCTAAATCGTCGTTTATGATTGTCTGTCTTGTAATTGCAAAGAGTTTGCCGTATGTTGCAATGCCATATTGCTCCTGTGCTTCTGCAGGCGGTTCAGCATATTTATATTCTGCGCCTTCTTTTACTTCGTCTAAGTCGTCAAATTCGCCCATTCTAACGGCTGTATATGTTTTGAAATCTGACACGCTGCCTGTTGCACACCACTGTTGCCAAGTTTCTGCTGCAGTTTCATATCCATTAAGAGCCGATTTATGCGCAATATTTTGCAATGCTATCGGGAAGTCTGAGCTTGTTACCGTTATTGCTCTTCCTACCATTGTTTTTATGTCCATTCCCATAGTAGAAACATTTGCTCTTTCTAAACTTTCCCTTGCCAATTCTACAAGCGTTCTGCCGACAAATGGATTGTTTGTTATTTTCTCTTCTTCTATCAAACCTGCTCTAAACATCAAAGCGTCTGTTGCTGCCTGTCTGTATTTATCTCTTGAACTTTCACCCATTTCAACTCTTGGTGTTTCAGTTACAGGTTTATTTTCGGGCTGTTTAGCAAGCTCATCCAAGATAGCCTTTCTTGCTTCCTCAATAGAAACACCGTCGTTTATTAGTTTTTCCCTAAATTCGTCTTTTAGACTATGTGTTCTGCATAATGCATTTATTTCTGTTACCCTTTCCCTTTCCGCTTTCACGGCATCTTTCTTCATAGCTTCTACATCGATATCTACGCTATTATCAGTGCTGTTTTTTGTTTCTTTGTCCATATTCTCCTCCCTTGTTTTAGGTTGCATTCTTGTTTTCATATCAATAGTTCTGCCAATACCCACATTCGGATCGGCTGGTATAGGCGTCAGAGAAAACTCGTAAACACTCCATCTTGTTGCGACATAAGCAGGTCCGGTAAAACCTTCCCATTCCTCATCCTCTTGTATTTCTCGCCATTTTTTTATCTGATATCCTACGCTTATGCCCCTTAGTAAACCTTCCTGCACTTCCTCAAATGCTCTTTTTGCAATATCTGTTTCACCAAATTGAATTGTCGCCCTACCTTTTCTCTCGTTTTCGTCCAGCCATATCTGCAAAGGCTTAGCAACCCGCTGATTCGGATCGTGATTTATTAAAATACTTCCAGCACTCTCCAGCGGTGAAAAATCTACAGCTTCTTTTG
>CAZFWO010000139.1:0-3607 GCA_964522785.1 uncultured Desulfurellales bacterium | reverse complement strand
AGCTGCTCTATATCACCTGCCTGTTCAATTTTGTAGCCGTTTGTGTCTATTTTCTTTAAGATATTATTGCTGTCGCCTGTTATAAGTGTAATGGGTTTTTTTGTTCTATATCCGTTGACGTCTATGCTGTATAGCAGGTTGTCTCTTTCAATTTTTGCCGCAGTAAAATGCTTTTTAAATGTTGCTATTTCTTCAAGGGGGATATAGCCCATTTTTGTTTTTATCGGCAAGAGTCTTATGCTATTTAAATTTTCGTTGAATTTGCCCTTTAGATACATTCTAACAAGCTGGGTATTCATTGACGCAAAGTTGCCATCTAAGGATACAACACGACCATTTATAGGTACCTGCATCGCTATTTGAAATGGTGTTAATCCATAGCTGAGCGCTTTATTGGTGTCTATATTAACCTCTATTTCGCTAAAGTCGTTATCCCAGCTAACGCCTATGGATGTTAAACCCTTTATGTTTTTTATAGCTTTGGCTATTTCATTGGCTTTTTGTGGCAATAGGCTGTCTGTTGGGCTTTCTATTCTTATATCAAGCGGTGCCTTTATTGTAGACATAGCTGTTGCGCCAAAGTCATATACATCCACGCTCTTTATGTTTGGTATCATACGCAGCCTGTCTCTTATTTTGTTTTCTATCTGCCAAATTGTCAAATTTCTATGGAATCTATCAACACAATTTATGGTTATTGTAGCCTCACTTGGCAGATTGCCGCTGCCTAAAGATAAGACACCCGCCTCAGAGCCAAAAGCAACAGAACTCATAGTTACATACTGCTTGCTGTGCAGCCATTTTAAAAACGGTTTTATTTTATTTTCCGCAACATTGACAGTGTCGTTTGAACTGAATTCCACGTGCGCTTTTATAATACCAGTATCCATAGGCGGCATTAAGTCTCTTCCAATTACGGGCATGATATTTTTTATGCTAAAAATAAAAACCAAGATAACAAGCAGTATCAGGAGCCCTCTCCTTAGGGCAATTCTGCCCTGGTTTGAGAATTGCAGGATGCCTATGTATGTATTCATTAATTTGCCGAATGTTGCCTGATATACTTTTTCAAACCATTTTTCAATCTTTGTTTTATCTGTGCCATTTTTATAAAGATAAAAGGATAATTTTGGCATAAATGTAATGGATAAAAAATAGGATACAAGAAGTGAAATGATAAGTGTGTAGGTTAAAGGTCTAAATATTTTCTGAGGAAAGTCTCCAACAAACATCAAGGGAAATAGAATTACTATAGTTGCAAGCGTGCCTGCAAATACAGGCGCATTGACCTCTTTTGTACCTTCTCTTATAGCTGTTTCCAAATCTTCTTTTAACTCATTGAGATGCCGCTCTATGTTTTCTAAAACAACTACTGCATTATCCGTCAAAAGTCCAAGGGATAGAATTATTGCGGTATATATAACAATATTGAGTTCTCCTCCGAATAGCCAAATAATGGCAATAGTTGAAAAAAATACCATAGGAATTGTTAAACCGGCTGCTATAATAGCCCTGAAATTGCCTAAGAATAAAAGTAAAACAAGAAGAGTATATATAATGGCATCACGCAGAGCCTCAAGCATATTCGTATTAGATGTCTCTATCAAATCTCTTTGAGTATCTGATATCTGAAAATTTATATTTGGATATCTTTGCTGCAGTTTTGCTATTTCAGCTCTTGCTGCATTTGATACATCAAGCACACTGCCGCCTGGTGCTCTTTGTATGGATAGTGCTATGGCATCTTTACCGTTTCCTATGTATCCGCTGAAGCGTTTTTTGTATGACCATGTTACATCTGCTATGCTTCCCAATGTGATATTGGGTGCTATTTTAAGGTTTTTGAGCTTAGATATTTCATCTTTTTCTCCATAATATGTTAGTGTTAAGAAGTTGTTTTTGCCTTTCATAAATCCAAGTGGTAGGTCTTTATTAAGTGATTTGATTGCACCAATGATTGAACTTGTCGATAGGTTGTATTTTGCTACTTTGTATGGGTCTATTCCAATATTTATGGCACTTTGATATCCGCCAAAGACTTCTACATTTCCTATATTTTTGTTGCTTAAAAGATACGGTTTTATAAAGCTGTCTGCAATCTTTCTTATGTCAGCGAGTGTGATGTTTTTATTTTTGGGACTCATTGCCACAATGTCAACAGGCAGCGTAAAACTTCCAACGGTGTATATTGAAGGGCTTGCGTTTTCTGGCAATTTTGATTTTGCAATCGACAAAGCATTTGCTACATCAACAGCCGCATTTTCCAAACCTTTTTTATATTCAAACTCGGCTTTCACTATTGAAAAGTTTGCAACATTGACACTGCTTATATCTCTTACGAGGGAGAGTCTTGCAAGTTCCTGCTCTATGGGTTTCGAGACGGTGCTTGCTGCAACCTTTGCGGTAGCTCCAGGAATTTGTGTTATGACAACAACCTGTGGTCTATCGCTATCCGGGAATAGGTTTTTGGGTAAATCCACAAGCCCGACTATACCAAGAACAAAAAAAAGAGCAATAATGCTAAAAAGTGTATATGGTCGTTTATAAAAATATTCAAACATCTATTGCTCCTTTTTTATTAATGCACCGCTTGTGAGTTTAAGAAGTATGTCCGGTTTTGCCACAATTAGCTCTTTGTTGATTAGCGTATCATCGTCAACTGCCGCACCTTCTTCACCGATGGCAAGAATTTTTACTTTTTTTGGATAGGCTTTGTTGTTTTTTACTATAAAGACAAAGTCTTTGCCATTATTATTTAATATTGCATCTGTGGGAAGTTTTATAGCCTTACCCTTAAATATGACAACACTTAGTTCAATCCTTGAGTTTGTGCTTAGATTTGTATCAGCGTCTGCTTTATATTCATTTAAACCGTTAAATGTTCCATTTAGCGGCTCTGCTTTGTAGAATTTATTGTTAAATATTATACCTTGAGGTTTGATGCTGTGTGGCAGTCTTATGAGAATGTATTTTTTTCCGCTGGATGAAATTTCATATATCGGTTTACCAGGCATAGCAACATCACCGATGTTTGCAAATTTTTTACTTATTATGCCGCCAACGGGTGATTTGATAACGGCATAGCTTAGAAGCGTTTTTAGCTCCTCAATTGAGCTTTTTGTGCTGTTTATCTGTGATTTTATGGCTGAAACATTGGCTTTTATGCTCGATAGAGCATTCTCTTCTTGCTGGTATTGCTCAATAGATGCACCCTTAACATTTAAAAGCTCTTTGGTTCTTTTGTGAGTTAAAACCATATTTTTTAGGCTTGTTTGTGCTGATATGAGCTTAGAGTTTAAGGATTTTAACGCCGATTTGGCAGATATCAGTTTTGATGTAATTGAGCTTGAGTCAAGTTTTGCTATCACTTCGCCTTGTTTTACATTTTCGCCGAGCTGTTTTAGATAAAGTATTCTTGAGGCTATTTTTGTTGATATTTGCGCATCGCTATTGCTTTTAACCAAACCTAAGGATGTGAGCGTTAACATAAACTGACTTAATTCTGGCTTAATCGTTTTAACAATTACGGGATATTGTTTTGCCGGTTTGAGCTTTGCAAGGTTTGATTTTTTATTTTTTATTAAAACTACTCCGCCTATAACTAACA
>CAZFWO010000138.1:0-3670 GCA_964522785.1 uncultured Desulfurellales bacterium | reverse complement strand
ATACTTAAATTAAGCTTTATTTAAAATACAGTTTTTGTTTTTTGCGAAAATAGGTGCTGGGTTGATAAGAAATTGTAAAAGCATCATTTTATTGCTATGCAGTGGTCTCATTATCTTGTTTTCTTCATCGGGAATGGCTAAAAAAGTGGAATCAGCATCAAAAATATTGGATATTTTTTGAAGAAAAACACCCCACCCTTTACTCTTATAGTCTTCCTTAGAAAAAATTCACGATATAACTAAAATCTTTACTACCTTTACTATTTAAAAGCACTTTTTTAATCTTCCTTAAAAAGAATAATAAAACAATGGAACAAAATAAGGGGAATACAGTTTTGCATTCCCCTCATAAGTTCAGCATACTTTAGATATGGAATGGGTTTGTGTAGAAAATAATAAGAACGATAACAAGCATATAGATAACAAGAGACTCGATCATAGCAAGACCAATCATCATAATCGTGAGCAGCTTACCTGACAGACCTGGATTTCTTGCTGTACCAAGAACTGTTCCGTTAACTGCATGACCCTGACCGATTCCACCACCGCCTGCTGCAAGACCGAGACCTATAGCACCGCCCATAGCAACAAACATGTAGTACTTTTTAAGCACCAATGAACCAGTTTCAGCATCCCCTGCTGCAAATGCAGGCAAAGCCAACACTACTCCGAATAGAGCAAGCATAAGTGTACCAAGATTCCCCATAACTCCACCTCCTCACAAAAAATCAAAAATAAAAATTCTACTCTTCATATCCGCTTAATGCATCAGCTATATACAAGACAGATAGGAGCGGAAAAATAAAAGCCTGAAGGGTTGCAGCCAATAACACAAGTGCCATAACAGGCAAAGGAATAAGCCATGGAGCCAAAAAGAATAAAACAGCCAAAAGTATATCGTCTCCGCCTACATTACCAAATAACCTGACAGACAGTGATAAAATTCTTGCAAAATGACCTATAATTTCAACCGGCAGCATTAAAGGCGTAAGCCACCATACAGGTCCTAAAAAATGCTTCACATAACGGAAGCCGTGAGTTTTTATACCAAGATATTGGTAATAAACAAAAACAATCAGTGCCATAGCTATTGTTGTGTTCCACGAAGACGTCGGTGGTATAAAACCCGGAACAAGTTCAACTATATTTGCAAAAAATATAAATATTCCGAGTGTGGCAATTAAAGGAAAATGTTTTTTTGCTTCTTCTTTGCCAAGTATCTCTTCAACAAAATTATAGAGTCCCTCAACAACAGCTTCAACTACATTTTGGAACCCTTCAGGCATAAGCTTTAAAGATATTTTAGCTATAAAAGCAAATACAATAATAACCAACATTATAAACCAAGTAAAAACCAGATATCCGGGTAACCCAGTAGAGTGTATGATAAAATCCAAAAATGTTGGTGCTTCCATAAAATATCCTCCTCGTTAAATTGAAATATTTTTCTTATTAATCAAAGCAATAACAGATGCTATCATAATAGACAAAGGTACAACAGACAAGCCTGCAACAATGCCGACAATATCCAATTTCATCTCAAATAACACCCAAATGCCAACACCTACAATAACATACCTAAATGAATTTTCAAAGAACGAATAACTGCCCTTTTTTAGCCATCTGATAGACATAAATTTTATTATGTACCAGTCAACTATGCCTATCAAAACACCAAGCACACTTCCAATAAAACATTTTGTGCCAAAAAAAGACAGGCAAAAAACAGCTATCACAAAATACACTATAACAAAAAATATTTCAAGCTTTTTTGTTGTTATCTTCATCTTCATCTTTCTTGAATTTCTTTATGCCCCTATACATATTTTGAAATCCAGCCACTATACCTATAAATAAAAATATGAAGAAAGCCCAGTGATGAGATGTGTGAAATTTATTGTCAAGCCAATATCCAAAACCGCCGCCTATGATAATTGAAAAAACAACACTGAAACCTATTGTGGTTGCATCATAAAGAGCAAGGTAAAATTTTTTATCTTTCTTTTTCATATATAGAACTTGCCAATTGATAGATTTTTAAAAACATTTTCTAAAGCTATTAGGGTATTTTCTATATCTTCAAGATTGTGGCACATATTAATAAAATTAGATTCAAACTGGGATGGTGGAAGATAAACACCCTGCTCTATCATACCGACAAAATAGTTGTTAAACAACCTCAAATCGCTTTTTTTAACACCTGGATAATTCTTTGGTTTCTCTTCTGTAAAAAACAGGCAAAACATTGAACCTGCAGATTCACCGGATAACGGAATACCATATTGTTTAGCAAGACCGATGGCCCTCGATACGATTTTTTTTGTATTTTTATTCAAAGAGTCATACGGTTTTTCATTTTTCAATATATCGAGTGTTGCTATACCCGCAGACATAGCAACAGGATTGCCACTCAATGTCCCGGCTTGATAAACATCTCCCTCAGGCGATAGATAGTTCATAATATCTCTTTTTCCACCAAAACATGCAACAGGAAAACCGCCGCCCACAACCTTACCTAATATTGTAATATCCGGAACGATGCCATAAATATGCTGTGCACCGCCGTATGTCAATCTAAATCCACTCATAACCTCATCAAAAATCAGAAGTGCATCGTACTTATTACAGACATCCCTCAAACCCTGCAAAAAATCTTCATCCGCTTTTATAACACCCATATTACCGGCAACAGGCTCAACAATAATACATGCTATCGTTTCACCATATTTTGAAAATATGTCTTTTACCTCGTCTATATTGTTATATTCCGCAAGCAGCGTGTGCTTTGCAAAATCTAAAGGAACACCCCCACTTGAAGGAACACCAAATGTACTTGCGCCACTTCCTGCACCAACAAGCAGACCATCGGAATGTCCGTGATAACAACCTGAAAACTTTAATATGTTATCTCTTTTTGTAACACCACGGGCAAGCCTTATTGCGCTCATTGCAGCCTCAGTGCCTGAGCTTACGAATCTAACAACATCAATAGAATCAAAAGCAGCAACTATACGTTTTGCTAACTCTGTTTCCAAAACAGTAGGCGCTCCGAAACTAAATCCGTTTCCTAAAATATCTTTAACCTTTTTTATGACTTCATCGTTGGCATGCCCTACAATAGCAGGTCCCCATGTATTGACATAGTCTATAAATTCATTACCATCTTCATCATAAACCTTTGAACCTTTGGCTCTTTTAATAAACAGAGGATTCATGCCTACAGATTTAAAAGCCCTGACGGGTGAATTTACACCGCCTGCTATATACTTCCTTGCTTCATCGAACAGTTCTTTACTTTTTTCAAACATCTATATGCCTCCAATAAACATACAATTATTTAAAAATATCACAATTTACGGCTATATTCAAGAAAACAATCCGTATATCTATAAAATGAGACCACTGCATAATCCATATTTCTTATCAAGATTCTCCCAACTCAAGAATGAATTTTTTAACGATGACCCAGCACCTATTTTTGTAAAAAACTTTATCCACAAAAATAGGTGCTTAGGCTCAAAACTCGCCAAGCCCTCACTTACCATCTGCTCTTTTCATAAAAAACAAAAACTGTATTTTAAATAAAGCTTAATTTAAGTATTAGGTAAAATAAGTCAATCTTGTGCTTAGTGTGCTTAATGAGCAAATAAAGGATGAATTCCTCACCATC
>CAZFWO010000137.1:0-3694 GCA_964522785.1 uncultured Desulfurellales bacterium | reverse complement strand
GAAGATATACGATTGGGCTATGGTAGATGCTATGCGTAAAATTTTCTTTAATATGGTTGTAACTGCAGCAAGTGTATTTGTTGCACTCACAGTTGGTACTATTGAATGGATTCAATTAATATCGGAAAAAATGAGTATAAATTCACCATTTTTCAATTTTATAAACAACCTTAACTTCGAGATGTTAGGAATAGGTGTAGTAATTGTAATGATATTAAGTTGGATGTATGCATTTTTTTATTATAAAAAAGTATTGAGTGTAAAATTATAGTTCTTAAAGATACTTAGAGTTGTTTATCGCCTTGTGTTGACTTAAATCTTTTATAATTAGAGGAGGTTGGTTTTAGATTCAAAGGAAATACAAAATACTATCTGAATATGCTTAGTGATGTTTATGAGAGATTGGATATTATATGGATGTTCTTAGGGGAATATCCATAAGCCTATAGATATGTTTTCTTATCATACAGTATGCTTTCCTGAGCATATAAGAGAAACTATGTCAACTTCTGTTTGCAATTCCCCTTTAAAACTGCTGCTCGTTGTTTTTGGATTGGAAAACCATTCTCGGTGCTTATAATATTACATTAATCTTTAAGAACCAGTTGTATATGCATTCTTGGAAAGCCAAGACGGCTCAGTTGTCAGAGCAAGGGAACAAAAATCCCTGTGTCCGAGGTTCTATTCTTCGTCTCGGCACCATTTTTTGTTCTATTAAGCGAATCTTAAGCCCACTCTGCACATCCTGTAATTTGAATAAATTAATGATTTAACTCAATAAAATAAGGAATTTCCAAAGAGCGTTGACAAGCACAACTACTTGCCTTAAAATGGTTAGAGATAAAGAGAAAACAAATAAAAAACGTGTAGGAGACTAATATTAAGCCAATTATAATAATAGCGGGCAGCGGACATAAGGTACGATGCCTTATCGATTACATAAAGGATTCCTTTGATATTTTTGTTATTGATAAAAACAAAGAAGTGTTAGAGAAACTACCCAATTACCCTAACATACATAAGGCTCATGGAGACGCAACAAGTGACTATGTTTTAAGAAAAAGCAACATTGATAAGGCAGATTACTTAATCGCATTTACAGACAGCGAAGAGATTAATTATGAAATAGCTGTTTTAGGCAAAAAACACAGCGTGCCAAAAATAATATCTTACGTTCCCACTTATAAAAATTTAGAAAGATTTAAAAAGCTGGGTGTTACAATCATCGGCGGACCACAAGACATAGCACTATTTGTTTACAACAAGATTACTTATGCGAGAAAAGCAATAGGTGTAGGCTTAGGTAAAGGCGAGATAGTAGAAATCACTATAGAGGAATATTCACCATTGGCAAACAAAACGCTTGCCCAAATCGCCCTGCACGACATAAGAATAGCAGCAATATACAGAGATAATAATTTAATTGTACCAACAAGTAATAGCCTAATAAAACCAGGAGATAGAATTCTACTTGTTGGCCATCCGGAAAAATTAACATACGCTACTAGAATCCTCACATCGGCAAAGATTGAATTCCCCATGCAATACGGAAATGCAATATTATCTATTGTTTACAAATCGGCAAATGTATTAAACGAGATAAGCTACATTAAAAAATCCACACCCGTACAGTACATAAAGCTTATTACAACATTAGAAAATCTACCAGAAAACTCAAGCTTAGACGAAATAGATTATGTAAAATCCAAAAACGATATGGTAAAGAAGCTTAAAAAGGAAACATACGGTCTTTTAATAGCAGAAAAAGAACCCATAAATATCCTTTCAAAGATAGGGTTAGCAAAAAGTATATTTCAAGAAATTGTAAACAACATACCCAATCAAACACCTATACTCTTCGCAAGTTCTAAAGACAGTTACAAATCCGCTTTAGTGTATATTTTTGAAAACGATAAAGAACTAATAAGAAAAACCCTGCACACGGCTATAAGTATAGAAAACACCATGAAAATAAAACTCGATATAATAGTGTGCGAGCATCCAGATACACAAGACCTTTTAAATACCACCGAGAAAATAGCCAATAGAATTTTTTCCATTTATAGGAAGAAAATAAACATATCCATAGTCTCGGGAAACCCCGTTAGGGAATTTGAAAATTTAAAGAATAACTATGACCTGGCTATAATTGCAGGATACAAAACTAAAAATACTTTGTTTAAACCAAACCCGGCATACTTTATATCAAACTCGAACAATATTTCTGTGCTTGTAACTCTAAAATGAGCGTTTATCAATCTGTATCCCTTTTCTTGGTCGTATTGGCAACATTCATTGCACCGTTTATATCAAAAATCATTAAACTTCCCGTTGTCATAACAGAGATACTCATTGGCATAGTACTTGGACCTACGTTATTTAATATCGTAGAGGTTAGCGGTTTTCTTCACTTTTTATCCGAGTTTGGTTTTTTGCTTTTAATGTTTTATGTAGGTTTAGAGATAGAAACCGAGCATGTTAGCGGAAAACTCATATTAATAAATATTGCCGCATTTGTGATAAACATAGGATTATCTTTTGCAATAGTAAAAATGCTCTCTTTAAACTTTATCTGGGTGGCTTTACTTGTTTCAACAAGTGTGGGTATAGTTGTCGGCATTCTCAAAGAGCTTAACATTTTAAATCACAAAATAGGACAAACCACACTTTACAGTGGCATAATACAAGAGTGCATAATTCTTTTAATTGCGACATCATACGAAATATACAAGGTAAACTACTCCATAACCAAATATATTGAAATCGTTTCAAGCATCATTCTAACGATTATTTTCTTCAAAATAGTCAAATTGCTCCACTGGTGGTATCCTGAGCATTTCAAATACTTTGCCAGCTCCAAAGACCCGTTAAGTATAAGGATACGTTTTGCGCTCACAATAATGCTGCTCTCTGTGTCTTTTGCCTTCTATTTCCATATCGATCCAGTCGTCGGTGCATTTATAGCCGGTTTTGTAATTTCCACATCCTTTAATGACGTATCAACAATAAAACAAGATATAGAAACAATAGGATTAGGATTTTTTATTCCATTATTTTTCGTCTATACTGGTGTAAATACAAAAATAGCTTTAAATGATATCCCATTTGCGATGCTGATCGTTCTACTCATGTTCATTTCCCATCTTGGAAACGTAATTATTTTTCACTTTAATGGTTATAACATTGGCAAGGCATCCCTTCTATCCCTAAATCTTTCAAAGGGGCTGAGTATAGTTGTCCTCCTCATGACAATAGCTAAAACCGAACACATGATTGGACAAGATATTTTCTCTGTTGCGATTTTAATAGGGATAATGTCAGAAATACTATACACAGCTTTATTTAAAATTGGATACAAAAAGTGGCTGCACGCTGATATTTCCAAACCTATTCAATAATTTGTACTTTTTATCTTTTTGCATTATAGGGAAGAATGGCACAATTAAGTTGACATTACCAAACCATTACACAATGATACAATAACAATATAATATACTGTTTCTTATCAAGCTCTTTCAATTCAAAGTGTATGTGTATGTGTGAGTGTGAGTGTTGTAGGTTTTGGGTATTGGGTATTGGGTACTGGGCTCTTCTGCGCTCGCCGATTCCTCACTTACTATCTGCTCTTTTCGCAAAAACAAAAACTGTATTTTAAATAAAGCTTAATTTAAGTATTAGGTAAAATAAGGTAATC
>CAZFWO010000136.1:0-3703 GCA_964522785.1 uncultured Desulfurellales bacterium | reverse complement strand
AGTCGTCCCAAGGAATCCAAAAAAACCACATTATTTTTGAAAAAACCATAAGCTACAACATTTTGAGACAAATTACCTTTTAGATAAACACTTGCCTGATTAAATTTTTTAACATAAAAGTCCTTGTTTTTTAAAAAAACAAGGAAAGGATATTGGAAAATCACTTTTTTAGACAATATTTTTACCGAGCCAAGCCTGCCGCATAACTTAGAGTCAAAAACAGAACCAACGGTATTATTATAAACGAATACATACTCATTATCATTTAAAATATGATTGTAATATCGCTTTAATGAAACAGAGTTGCAATCACTGTTAAAAAATATAATTTTGTTATCCTTCAACAGTGCCAAGTTTTTGTCAAAAGCCACATCCTTTATATTTGAGGCAATAACAATAGACGGATAGACCTTTTTAAAGTAGGTAACGCCATTTAAAATCAGAGGTGAGGATGGAAAATGCTTTTGAAACTGATTCGGGTCTGTTTTGGGAAAGTAAAACGCCTTTTTGAAGGTAGTAGAAACAGTGGTGCTTTTCTGTTTAACAATATTTTGCGTGCAGGATGAAAGAAAAAACACTAATATAAATAAGAAAAAAATTTTATACTTCATTACCATAAATCATTAGAACCTACAGTGGACAACACAACATAAATTTTTTATCCACTCCTTTTAAAGAAAGACTAAACATTTCCTAAAGTAGCTATCTTACCCAATCTGAATCCGACACCCATATATACACTACTTTAGCGTTTTTTAGTGAAACAATCGTTTTATATCTACCAGGGGCATATTCTGTTTTACCGTAAACAGGTTTGCCTCCGAAGACATTATCCGCTTTACCAATAAGCTGACGGCTTGAATATATCTTTATTATGCCTTTAATCCAAAACTTCTTGTTCTTAATATCTGTTGGGATATTTTTCCATGGTCTGGTGGGGATTTCCCGGGGTAGCTTACCCTCAGCACAAAGTGAGGCAGTTCCATCTGTTACACAAATACAACCCTGCCTTTTAACATTCCAGCAATTCCCACCCACAGAAACAGTCAACTTAACGGTTTTCCCCTGCCAAAGATAAGGATTGTCCAATATTTGAGTAATCGTTATACTTTCTTGGGTAGCATGTAAAGGCTGTTTTTCTATTTTGCTACTATTACAAGAGAAAAGCAAGAGCGTAAAGACACCAGTCAAAACAAGCAAACCCTTTTGCAAGAAAAATAGATATCTTATGTTTTTTAAATAATAAACAAATCCTTTCATGGTTTTCTTCTCACAACAAAACCTAATTACTTAATTTCCCATAAAGCAGTAATAAATTCATCCCACTGACTATCTTTAGCAAAGGACAACTCAGCATAATGGTTCCAGTACCAATTCCAATCTGTCGTAGAATAGATGGATGGTTTTGGAAACCAGATACTTATACCAAAGGCATTTGCCACAGGGCTACCAGTGTTATTATCAGCTATAACAGCATTACTTACAGCATTCATAACGGCTTGAGTATCAACTTTATAGTTAGGCAATTCATTAGCTATCAAACTGGCAAGATGATATAAATCGGCATAGGAATCATCATTATAGCTAATGCCATCATTACCAACATCATCAAATCTCTGAACACTTTCAAAAATATTTGTTGTTAATTTATCCCTTAATGTGCCATTATCGTTTTTAAGACCATTTTTCAAATCAGTGGCCAGGTTATCAACCTTTGTCTTTAAATTGTCAATTTTACTTAAATCTATAGCCGATAGAGTAGCTTCATCTCCTTGATTATAAGACTCGATATAATCTTTAACAATTTCCTTAGATAGATCGATTGTAGAAGTATCAACATTATCTATTAAATATTTAAGAATTTTATCATAAGGCCAGCCGCCACCTGGTTCGGTATTCTCTGATCCAATCATAAAATTAGCAGTATCCCCTATCTCATAGTCTACCTCAAGCATGCCCATCAAACAAGCATCCATACCTACAATGTCTATCTTATGACCTATTTTCTGTCTTATAGCCGAAAGTGCCTGATGAAGATCAGGGATACTCATCGAATCACTGGAATTATCGTCCCAGCAAATATCCTTTGTCGTTATAGACCTTTTTTTAAATCCACCGCCGTGATTCCATAAAACCAATATATAACGGTCTGCCGGATAGTTATCAACTGCCCAATTGGCAAAGTCAATCAAGGTTTGTTTATCAGCCATGTTTAGTTCACCCATATCTTGCAAGAACTCAGCTTCGTTGGGTTTTACAAAATACCTTTTTGTTGTATCATATTTGGTATCGTCTTGGACTACAATATTCACATAACCATTAGAACCAGCCTGCTCCATTTCATTTAAATCGACTGATGTTTCATCGCTTAAGCTATTATCGCCATCCATATAGATCATCACCGTCCATTTTGTCTTTAAGATAAAGTTAGGCAAATATTTAATACTTTCCTTCTTTAACCCTTCATCATATGTATAGGCATCAAAGATAAGATAATACTTTCCACCATAGGCATTAAGCAATTTTTGATAAGACGGATCAGCAGGATTCAAGGTCACATTATCTTCAAGTTCACTTGAGGTATACTGGCTTAAAAGCACATCGTCTTTATCCAATTTGTTGTCGCGCGAAAGATATATATCAAGATAATAAGACTTATTCGAGTAGCTGTCTTCTACCTTCCAGCTAAAGGTAATTGGGGTAGGGTTTGATTTAGAAATCAAGGTTGTGCTCACATGATAATCGGAGAGAGTAAAAGAACTTGTCGGGCTACTTCCTCCACCTCCGCCGCATCCATAAAGCAAAATGCTTAGAAATAAAAAAAATATAAAATGGACAATAGCTTTTCGTTTCATAACTTACTCCTTTAACCTCATATAGCAAAAATTTCCCTATACCGCCGCTACCTCTATAGATGCAGCCCTGGTGAGAGGTCGGGGTATTTCTAATCCCTCTTTCTTTAACCCCTCAATATGAAACTCTATAGCCTCTTTCATTCTTTCAATAGTTTCATCTACTGTTGACCCAGTAGCGATACAACCAGGCAAATCTGGACAATATGCTGAATAATTGTCATTCGCTTTTTCAATAATAATTGTGTATCTAAACATCTTATCTTATCTCCTTTAAGCCCGCTTGTTTTAAAATATTATTGTCCTGAAATAGTAACCAAACCGTTTTTAGAAGGATGCTTGTATTGCCTATGGTCACATCTAATCCTTACCAAATATCATCCATCCTTCTCTATGAGCTTTATAACCTCTCTCACTTTCATTATACCATCAAATATGATAAAAACATTACAAAGAAAATGCAAGCTTAAATTTCCACTTAAAAAGTGTCTTTTTCAAGGCGCCCTTAAAAGTAAAAGTCATTTTAATTAATCCGCCTATTGCGCAGGGGTTATAAAAAGGACGTGCCGTAATGGGAAGATATCAAAAATTTAGGTGAATATCAAATGTAAAGACCTGACGCCGCTGGAATTGAAGGACTTATTTCTATTTTTTTCTCAGAATTAAAGTGCTTATTTTTCCTGCAACTTCATTGAACTTTTCGAGCGGTAACTTGCAACTAAATTTTGCTTTTCTTGCTTTCCAATCAAGGTTTTTTACCTGATCAGATAAAATCACTCCTTTCACTTCCAATTCGTCAGGTATCAAAACTTCAAATGGATACCCTTTTATTTGACTCGTTATTGGGCAAA
>CAZFWO010000135.1:0-3707 GCA_964522785.1 uncultured Desulfurellales bacterium | reverse complement strand
CACGATAACATAAGAGAATTGCCTGTAATAATTGCACCAGAGCACACATTGCCAAAAGGGGCAGCCGCTTTTGCAGACGGTAAACACAATGTAATTGTTGTAGGTGCAATACACAAAAGTTATGATAGAATTATACTCCACGAGTATGGACATTTGTTAAGTAAAAAAATTAAAAAAACACAAGATTTAATAAAGGAATTAAAGCAAGTAGGGGAAGACTTATACGGCGAATATAAAAGCGATAATTTTATATCAGATTACTTACACGACCCAGAAGAATTAACAGCTGAATCTGAGGTTTATAGAATAGCTTACCCTGATAAATTTAAGCAGAAATATCCAAAATTAGAATCTGCTTTTGAAAAAATTGACACACCAGAATTTAGAAAAAATTTAGTTAAAAGTGCAGATAAATATGACAAAAATAGTATTTCTAATATAGCTACCAGCAAAGGTAATTTATCGCATAATCAAATTACGTTTTTGCTTAAAACAAAAGACTATGGTGATTACAAAAAAAGATTTGAAGAAATGAAAGATAGTATTCCAAAAGATTATCAAGATTTTTATTCATATGAAGATAACTTCAAGTATGCGCTATTACATTTTAGAAAAGAATATCCTGAAGAATTTAATACAATAGCTTCTGACTATATGAAAAAGAGAGCAGAAATAATTGCTGCCACAGCTTCTTGGTTTCACGATACTAATAAAAATAAATCTGTAACTTCACCGACTAAAGCTGAACATAAGTTTATAATTCTCAAAGATAAAAAAGCGGTTGATGAGCATAATAAAAAGGTTGAAGAAATATACAGAGCTGCGAGAGAAAAAACAATAAAAGCTCAAATTGCATTTGAAAAGAAATACCCTGAATATTTTATCAAGGAAACAAAAGAGCCGCCTGATGATATTCAAGCAAAATGGGAAAGTTTTGGTGATAAAATAAAGGAACTTAGAAAACAAGCTGATGATAATTATGCTTATACTCCTGAATGGCTGGCTAAACGTAAAGCAAGATTGGAAAGAGAGGCTGCATCTGCTAAAACTGAAAAAGAAGTTGCACCAAAAGAAACAAAGCCAAATATACTATCAGTTTCAGCACCACAGAACGTAAGAGGTAAAGTTTCTGATGGCAACTGGGCTGTTGATTATGAAATTCCTTCAGAATTAGGAAAAACTGGGCGAACAACAGCAACGAAATATTTTTGGACAAACAAAGAGGCTCGGTCTTTTTACAAAGAAACTCAATCTGCAATATTAAAAAAATTAGAACCGTTGACCAAAAAGGAAAAAGAAAATCTTCCTCCTCTCCCTGAGCACTCCGACCTTACTCAATTAGCCTCAAATGCTGTTAAAAAGAAAATGAAGTTTGACGCTTTTGAGAAGCAGATGTCAACAGCGAAAGGCAAAAGCCTGCGAGATAAGATTGACGCACTGGGTATAACGTTAAAAGACTTTTATGATAAGTGGGTTAAGCCTTACGTATCGGGTGAAGAGGGATTTGTGAGAGTGCCTGACTTTATTAACAATGAGAACCTCAAAAAGCTCGGTGATAAATATGAGAAGTTTGCTAATACGGCACGAGGTATGACTGAACGTTTATTTGACGAATCTATGGGTAAAAACATTGGTGGTGCGAGAGATTCCATTGCTTCTATGATGGCAAAAACAAAGGGCAACCTTGGTTTGATAAAAGCGAGATTATATAAAGCTGAAGAAGAGAATCTAAAGTGGTGGTCGATTGCACCGAAAGAAACAGCTTATGATTTTATGAATGCAGTGGAAACTGGTAAACTTGCAAAGTATGTTTCACGGTTTGGCAAAAAGACTGCCAATTATCTTTTGAGAGAAGGCGAAAGTTTTAGAAAAAGACTTGATAAAGTTAACGAACTTGATAAAAAATACGGCATAACTCACGAATATCTAAAAAATTACTTCCCTCATATATGGGACAACTCTAATGAGGAAGTCAGAATATTTTTGGATAATTATCGCAAGAAAATAGGCAAAGATTTTTATACTAAAGAGAGAACTTTCAACCTTATAAAAGAGGGCATAAAAGCTGGGCTGAAACTTAAAACATCTAATCCTGCTGAAATAGTAACACTTCGCGAACTTGCAACACTTGAAAATGTATCAAAGATGAATGCGTTGAAAGATATGTCTAAATTTGACTTTGCCGCATCTGCACCTAAAAAGAACTTTAAGTTTGAGAAACCCCTTGACGGCACAATACTTGCGAGAGCGAGAACAATAGGCAGGCGTATGAGTGATGTTGGCAATGTTATTGAAGGCAAACTTGATAAGGCTGAAATACTTAAATACTTGCCTCATTTGAAAGATGATAAATCTTTTATGAATAGATTCACTGCTGTCAAAAATACAGTGTCTGTTGATACACTATCTAAAGATATGAACATAAATAAAAATAGTGTTATCTTGAGAATAAAGAATGACTGGGAAAATTATAAAAATAAAACTTCCGAATATTATAAAGAAAGAAGTGAATACGAGAAACGCCTTGATAAGTTTAGAAAAGTTAATCACGGTGCAAGGATGGTGCAATATACAGCACCTGACCATACTGTTTGGTTTATATCAAATGATGCAGCGAGAATATTTGACAACGCTTTTCCAAAGAAAAGTTTTTGGACACAGAAAGGTATTATAGGCAAAGGTTTTAGAGCAACTATGTATATAAAGAATGCTTATCTTGCCGCTAAACTTGGCTGGTCGCTATTCCACTTTTTCCACGTAAGCACGATAAAACCTGCGGCAGAAAGTGCGTTGATAGCTTATAAAATGTATAACGGAAGAATAAGCAAGGAAGATGCATTTAAACAATTTGCGAGAACTATTACATTCGTTGACCAATACAGAGATGTAAAAATGGGGCTTGATATCAAAAAGGCTTGGTCTATGCCTTCCAGCAAACTTACGCCTGAAATGAGAGAGAATATTCAGCTTATAGCAGATGGCGGCGGCTCACCTGAAATGTCGGCAGAGAATACTATTCGTATGGTAAAAGCATATCAGAGAGCAAACAAGAATATACTCGGCAAAGGATTTGAGTTTACTACAAGAATGTTTGAACTTATGCAGAAACCTATACTTGACAAATATGTTCCTGCATTAAAAATAAGTCTTTATCTGAAAAGAGTTAAAGATGAACTTCAAACTCATCCTGAAATGACAGATATAGAGCAGTTGAAAATGAAACGTAAAATGTGGCAGGAAACAGACGCTATGTTCGGGCAAATGGTTTATGATACGCTGTTCTGGAACAAAAGAATTAAAGAGGCATCACAGGCATCACTATTATCACTCGGCTGGCAATTAGGTTTCATCAAAACATTTGGCGGAGCTTTTCTTGACAGTAAAAAAGCACTTCAGGATATTATGCTTGGCAAGTTTAAAAAGAGTGATATTACATATAGAATGCTTTATGCGGCATCATACACAACCTATGCGGCAATGATTAATGGTCTAACAACTGTTATACTTGGACAATCTGTCCCTACTACTATTGCAGACTTTTTCTATCCGAGAGTAGGCGGCAAAAATCCTGATAATACGCCAAAAAGAGTAAATACGGTGTTCTTTACAAGAGAGCCTCTATCTATCATAAATCATTTTAGGAAAGAGGGGCTTATCGGCGGCACAGAAGCTATTCTTATGAGTAAAGCTAATCCTGTCCTAACACT
>CAZFWO010000134.1:0-3828 GCA_964522785.1 uncultured Desulfurellales bacterium | reverse complement strand
TATACCAATGAAGGAAATTCCGAAAGAAAATATGCTGCAATAATGATTCAGGAATACCTAAGAAAGATAGGTATAAAGGTTAAATTACGCATACTTGAGTGGCAGGCTTTTTTAAAAATGGTTAACGAGAGGCACTTTGATGCTATAATTCTCGGATGGCAACTTGGAGCCGACCCCGATCAGTATTCGCTCTGGGATTCAAAAAGCGATTTTAGGGGCGGATTCAATTTTACGGGTTTTAGCGATAAAGAGGTGGATGAGCTTATTGAAAAGGGCAGAAGAACATTTAATAAGAAAAAAAGAGAGGAAATTTATCTAAGGATTAACGATTTAATAACGCATCAATTTCCATATATTTTTTTATACTATCCAACATCTATAACAGCTGTAAACAAAAAGTTTAAAGGCATAAAGCCAGCTAAATCTGGCATAATGTATAACTTCATAGAATGGTATGAGTGATGTTCTTATATGAGACCATTGCGCAATAACAATATAATATACTGTTTCTTATCAAACTCTCTTAATGTTTTCTGCATAATAGAATTCCCTATAGTTGCAAAGTAAAATTCCCCAGTTTTGCAATGTGGAATTCCCCACTATTGCAAGACTGGAAAAAAGGCAACGGGTAGTATAATTCCCCTATTAAAAATAATGGGTTTTTTGTGGGTTACTGTGCAGTGGTCTCATAATGCAAAGTTCACGCTGTTAATCTGATTTTAAGTGCAAAATGGACAATGCTAATAATTTTATGGAGGGTCAGTTAATAAATTTTAAAACGGGATTATTATCAATCGCTTCGCACATCTTTGCATAGTAGAAAAACATTTTAATAGATTCTATCTTTTCTTCTGTTAAATCGTAAGATATATTTTTTGTAAGATAACTTACACAGCCGGTAGAACTTATAATATTACTGTTTGAAACAAAATTGCTGCATATGGTGCCTATATTTTTCTTACCCCATTCTTTTGATTGAATAAACATATGTTTTACTTCATCGTCAATATTTCTATTGGTCACCCAAGCAGCAAAAACAAAGGGTAGAGAGGTCATATTGTACCATTCAACAGCCAAATCAAGTTTTGCGTCCTCTTTCTTTTTTATTCTCTTTAGTGCACTATCTCCAATAACAAGCTCACAATCCGCATCGCCCTCATAAATATAATCAACAGACAAGTTGTATTTGAATCTAAATAAAACCTTAGTGAGCGCAACTGATGTATTCGAGTTTTTATCAAGCTTTACAATTTTGACTTTTTCGATAGGCTTTTTTAAAAACAACACAACACTCTTTACCTCTTTGTTGCTTGATATGCAGCAATCGCTCAATATATTGTAGTTTTCGGATTTCGAATATTCAACTATAGGAACATTGCCTATATCAACCTCATTTCCTCTTAGTAGTTTTGCGCAAACACTTGGAGGATAAGATAAAAATTCAAAATCATTATCTATAATTTTTTCTTTCAGTGCATAGTATAAAGGATAGGCATTCAAATATTCTACCAATGCTACTTTCATATAACAAAAAGGCGGCTAACAGAGCCGCTTCTTAAATTTTTCTTTCAACCTTTTTAAGCCACCCCTTTGGCGCTTCAATATTTCCTGTCTGAATAGCCGTATAATACTCGTATATTTTTCTTGTAGTTTCGCCTATTTCGCCATTCCCGACGGTTATAGAACTTCCATCCTCAAAAACATACTCTCCTACTGGCGATATAACGGCAGCAGTACCTATACCACCAGCCTCTACAATATTGCCATTTCTAACATCTTCAATAAACTCTTTTATAGGTACCCTTTTTTGTGTAACCTTAATACCGAGCCTATCTTGAAGTTCTATTATAGATTCTGAAGTTATAGAACGCAAAACAGAATCCACAAATTCCGGTATAACAACTTCACCCTCTTTTGTTATGTGAAAATGGTTCATTGCTCCAGCTTCTTCAATGTATGTATTTGTGGTATCAAGATACAGAACCTGACTTGCACCAAACTCTTTTGCAAATTCGCCTGCTTTTAGCGATGCGGCATAGTTTCCTGCAGCTTTTGATGAGCCCGTACCTCCAGGAGCTGCCCTGTGAAATTTCTCACTTATTAAAAGTTTTATAGGTCTTGTAAATCCTGTTGGATAGTATGGCCCGCTTGGCGAGAGTATAACCATAAATTTATATGAACTACTGGGATGAACACCCAAAGAATCCTGTGTAGCAAAGATAAACGGTCTTATGTAGAGTGATGCACCTTTCTGTTGCGGAAACCACAACCTATCAATATCGATCAGCGTATGAACAGCTTCTATTTGAATATCCTCCGATATGTTGGGAATGCAAAGTATATCTGCCGATTTATTCATTCTTTTGGCGTTTTTATCTAATCTGAATGTGTATATCTCTCCATCTTCATGCTGAAAAGCCTTTGCTCCCTCAAATATAGCCTGTCCATAATGGAGCGAAATTGCTCCTGGTGCTATGGGAATGTCACCATATGGCATTATCCTGGCATTTTGCCATTGTCCATCTTCATAATCCATTATAAACATATGGTCTGTTCTTAAATTTCCAAAAGGTAGCGGCTCTTTTGGTTTCAAGGGTTCGTTTCTTCTTTGATCCTTATTCTTTAATTGATATTTTATCTCCATAAAACACCTCCAATTTCTTATAAATCAAATATAACCTTTCACAAAAAAATGTCAAAAATTTATCTAAAATGTCAGCGGACAATATATTTGATAGCATAAAGTTTATGGAGGTAAAAACGAAATTAAATCATAGAAAATATATTTGACAATTTACTAAATATTATATATTATAATGCAGCATATTTTAATTTATACTTAAATCCATGTAATTTTTTAATAGGAGGTAAAAATGCAGGACAGTTTAAAGAAGCTTAAAGAGATGGAAGCAGAAGCTGAGCTTGGCGGCGGACAAAAGAGAATCGAAAAGCAGCATGCACAGGGTAAGTTAACTGCAAGAGAGAGGATTAGCTTACTTCTTGATGAGGGTAGTTTTGTTGAATTTGACAAATTTGTTGTACACAGATGCCACGATTTTGGTATGGAAAAAAATAAGATACTTGGCGATGGCGTTGTTACGGGTTATGGAACCATTGACGGAAGATTGGTCTATATATTCAGCCAGGATTTTACCGTTTTTGGCGGATCTTTGTCCGGTGCTTTTGCAAAAAAGGTATGCAAAATTATGGATTTGGCAACAAAAACAGGCGCGCCTGTCATAGGTCTTAATGACTCTGGCGGCGCAAGAATTCAAGAAGGTGTTGAGTCTCTTGCCGGCTATGCTGATATATTTTTAAGAAATGTTCTATCATCAGGCGTTATCCCTCAAATTTCCGTAATTATGGGACCAACGGCAGGCGGCGCAGTTTATTCACCAGCTGTTACAGATTTCACAATTATGGTTAAAAATTCAAGTTTTATGTTTATTACAGGTCCAGATGTTATTGAGGCCGTAACGGGTGAGAAAATAACAAAAGAGGAGCTCGGCGGTGCGGAGGTTCATACAACAAAAACACAGGTTGCGCATTTTGCTGCAGAAAATGATGAAGATGCCTTAATGATAGTTAAGGAGCTTCTACAGTTTATACCTCAAAATAATATGGAAGATCCACCCTACCAACCTACCGAAGATCCGGCAGACAGAAGAGAAGAATCAATATATGACCTTATACCCAGCGACCCGAATAAACCGTACAATATGAAGGATCTTATAACAAAGGTTGTTGATGATGGGTATTTTTTTGAAGTACAAGAAAACTATGCAAAGAATATGGTTATAGGTTTTGCAAGACTCGGCGGAAGAAGCG
>CAZFWO010000133.1:0-3831 GCA_964522785.1 uncultured Desulfurellales bacterium | reverse complement strand
GCACCCAAAACCACACACTTACACTTACACATACACTTTGAGTTGAAAGAGTTTGATAAGAAACAATATATTACATTGTTATTGAGCTATTGTGCAGTGAAGTCATAATTATTCTATTTTTTAATCAAAAATTTTGCAGTATATCCTAAAGTCCCCAATCTCTCAAATATCTAAAATCTATATTTATTGTTCTTTTACTAATTTTTGCTATTATCGGTGGCAGTCGCTTGAATTGATTCTTCCTAACCCTCTCCGCTATCTTGACAACAAGCTCCCTATCGAAACCAAGATTCTTGCTAACCTCATCAACAGAATATCTTAAATCATATAGATGATACAGTATGATATCCGCATCATCATAGGAAAAACCAAGCTCATCTTCATCGCTTTGTCCTACCCATAAATCGGCTGATGGCTTTTTCTTTATTATATTTTCCGGCAGGTTAAAATATTGCGAAAGCTGATATACCTGATTTTTATAAAGATCTCCAATAGGATTTAGGCACGATGCCATATCTCCATACCACGTTCCATATCCAAGCAGAAGTTCTGTCTTATTGCTCGTTCCGACAACCAAAGCTCCCAATTGCGATGAATGGTCAAAAAGTGTTATCATTCTAAGCCTCGCAAACACATTACCTTTTCTAAGCTTGCTTATTTCATCAAATTTATTTATATAAGCATTTGCCGGATTGGTTATTTCAAAAATTTTGTAGTTTATTCCCGTATCCTCAACAACCCTCATTGCATCTTCAAGGCTATCCTTACTTGAACTTTTATATGGCATCATTATTCCGTAAACATTTTCTTTACCCAAAGCCTCTTTCGCAATGTAAGCAACAAGGGAGGAATCTATTCCTCCCGACAGTCCTAAAACAGCTTTTTTCAAACCTGTTTTAACAATCTCCTGTCTGACAAACTCTATTAAATATTTTGAAACAATATCACAGTCAAGCTTCAACTTATCTATAGGCATAATCCAAAACCTCGTTTTTTAGTACAGGCATTGCCCATTTTGCTCTCTTTATATCTTCTGTGTCAAATTCGGATATAATCAACTCTTCCTTAAAAAGCCTGGCTTCTTTGACAATAATACCACCCGGATTCATAACAAATGAGCCGCCGAAGAAACCTACTCCATCCTCAAAACCCACCCTGTTAGTAAATAGTACATAACTGCCAGACAATCGTGCAAAGCTTGAGGCTACAGAGTGCCACAGTGTTGGTTTTATATCATTTGAATCCATCCAGAATGGACTTGCAGAGAGTACAACCAAAATATCTGTATTATTTTTTAAGGCAACATTTTGAGCTGATATATGAAGAGCATCTTCACATATTAGAACCGTTATTCTACCGAACTTTGTCTCTATTGTTTCTATACAATCACCAGAGGCAAAGTATCTTCCCTCTTCAAACATACCATAATCGGGTAAATAATTTTTTTTATAGTTGTAAACAGCCTCTCCCTTTGAAAGATAGACGGCACTATTGTAAAAATAGCCGCTATCACTTTCTGCATAACCAACAAGTATATCTATCTTTTTGCTCTTTTCTTTCAATCCATTAAATATAACGCTTTTGGATTCAACACCTACATTATAAACCAGATCCTTAAGACCGTAACCCGAAAACGCAAGCTCTGGAAATACAACCAAGTCGCATTTTTCGTATATCGATTTATCCACGTAATGGTTTATTTTTACAAGGTTTTTGTCTATATTGCCCAAAACTGTATCTATTTGACACAAAGCCACTTTCATATAGCTACTCCATTTTCATATTTATATCCACCCAAACTGCATGGTGAGTTATAGCGCCCATCGATATATAATCAACACCTGCTTTTGCTACATCCAGGGCGTTGCTTTCATCTATGTTGCCGCTTGCCTCAAAAATAACCCTATCTCTAAACCTATCTACAACCTGCTTCATATCTTTAATTTTCATATTATCGAGCATAACAATATCGGCACCGTTATCTATTGCCTGAGCAACCATATCTATATCTTCACACTCAACTTCTATCTTCGTCGTAAAAGAAATATTTTGCCTTGCCCATTCAATAGCATTTTTAACACTACCTGCATCTTTTACATGATTATCCTTTATCAACACGGCATCAAAAAGTCCAATTCTGTGGTTGATACCCCCGCCTATCCTTACAGCATATTTTTCAAAAAATCTGAAACCCGGTGTTGTTTTTCTTGTATCAACAATTTTTGTTTTATAATCCTTAAGCAAATCGGCTATTTTTCTTGTTTTTGTTGCTATACCACTCATCCTTTGTATCATATTCAGACAAATTCTCTCAAGATATAAAAGTGCACAGTCCTTTGCTTCTACTGTGGCTATTGGTTCACCTTTTTTAACAAATTCGCCGTCCTTCTTATATATATTAAGCTTAAAGGGCTCATTGAGAATTTTAAACAGCGGCTCTATGAATACACCCCCCGCCAAAACAAAGCTTTCTTTCGCTTTTATAGTTGATTTTCTCGTTTTGCCCCTGGATATAGCCTCGGTTGTCAAATCTGAGAAGTAGGCATCTTCAAGCAAATAAAATTTAAATACTTCTTCTAAAAAAACTGGATTCATCTATGTTCTCTTTATGGAAATCATTTTCTTTATGGGCTCATATGCTTTTTTTATTATATCATCATCCAAAATTATCTCGTATTGGGAATCTTTCAGCGATCTATACAGATCTTCAATATGTGTTTTTTTCATATCTTCACAAATCGAGCTTCCTCCTATTATGTAAAAATCTTTATTGGTTGTAGTTCTTTTAAGTTCAAAAAGCACACCTTCTTCTGTTCCAATAATAAATTGCCCGCTCTTTTCTTTTTGAGCATATGCTATAATACCCGATGTAGAGCCAACAAAATCTGCTGCATCCCTAACAGCTTTCGGGGATTCTGGATGAACCGCAACCTTTGCTTTGGGATATCTCTCTTTTAATGCTTTTAAATCATCTATACTAAAAATATTATGAGTAGGGCAATATCCATTCCACAAATATACCGTTTTATCTTTCACATTTTCCTTTACATATTCCCCAAGATTTTTATCTGGAACGAAGAGCACCCTATCTTCCTCTAAACCTTGAACAACGTTTACGGCATTAGCGGATGTACAACAAATATCCGAAACACTCTTAACATCTGCATTTGTATTGACATACGATACAACAACAGGATTGTTTAGTTCTTCTTTTTTCTTTAGAACGGCCTCTTTTGTTGCCATATCAGCCAAAGGGCATCCGGCGTCCTTAACAGGCAGAAATACCTTTTTGTCCGGAGAAAGTATCTTTGCCGTTTCAGCCATAAACCTTACACCGCAAAATACTATAACATCAGCATCCGTCTTGGCTGCAATTTGGGCTAAAGCCAAAGAATCGCCTATAAAATCAGCTACCTCTTGAATCTCATCACGTTCATAGTAGTGAGCTAATATTACTGCATTTTGTTTTTTCTTAAGAGTTTCGATTTCAGATTTCATTTTTTTCTAATCTCCTTAAAAAATAAACTATTAAAGAATATTAAATAAGCAAAACAAAATCAAGCATTAAAAGACTACTGCGTAACCCATATTTCTTATCAAGTTCTCGAAACGAATATGACCCAGCACCTATTTTTGTAAAAACTTTTATTTTCGTAAAGACTTTATCCAAGAAAATAGGTGCTGGACTCAACTGTTTGAGTCTATTTTTCACAAACCTGCTGTTATTTTCTTTATGGCAGGTGACATTACGCAAAAAGTGCTTAGTGTGCTTAGCAAGCAATGTCCTTCTTCCTCACCATCCATTCTTGATATACAGGATATCAATAAATA
>CAZFWO010000132.1:0-3831 GCA_964522785.1 uncultured Desulfurellales bacterium | reverse complement strand
CTTGATAAGAAACTATATACTTCTGCAACGATCTCATCTATTATTTATTCTTTTTTAACATATCAGCATCTCTATCTTCTATAGCATTCTTTACTTTGTCTATTACTGTTTTATCTTCAAGTGTTGATAGATCCTGTTGTAGTTCTTTCCCTGCGGCAATGTCTCTTAAGATTCTTCTCATAACCTTTCCGGAGCGTGTTTTTGGCAGTGAATCGACAAAGACTATTTCAGACGGCTTTGCAATAGGGCTTACCTGATCCCTCACATAATCTCTCAATTTTCTTACTATCTCGTCGTGTTTTGTTTTATCTATGCCTTGTTTCGGTACAACAAAGGCAAAAACCTCTTCGCCTGTTATTTCATTTGGTTTTCCTACGACAGCGGCTTCCGCAACCATCTTGCAGGATGTTAGTGCATTTTCTATTTCGGCGCAGCCTATTCTGTGAGCGGATACATTTACAACATCATCCGATCTGCCCTCCATCCAGAAGTAGCCATCTTCATCCTTGTATGCCATATCGCCTGTATAGTAGTATTTATTGTTAAATTTTTCCCAATATGATTTTATGTAGGCATCATCATCTTTCCATAACGTTCTGACCATTGACGGCCACGGTTTTTTTAAGACTAAAAAGCCTGTTTCATTAGGTTTTTTAATTGTATTTCCATTTGAATCAACGATGTCAGGGAATATTCCCGGAACGGATATTCCTACAGAGCCGGGTTTTTGAGGTACAACAGGCAGTGAAGATATCATGTGACCTGCTGTTTCGGTTTGACCGTATGCGTCTATTATAGGGCATTTTTTTGAACCTATATGTTCATAATACCAAAGCCATGCTGATTCGTTCAGTCTTTCTCCTCCTGTTGTCAAGAGTCTTAAAGATGACAAATCATAATGCTTTGTATATTCTTCGCCGTATCTCATCAATGCCCTTATCGCAGTAGGCGCCGTGTACATCACATTTATTCTGTATTTTTCAACCAAATACCACCACTGATCCGGTGACGGGTATGTAGGCATACCCTCGTATAAAAATGTTGTTGATCCTATAGACAGTGGCCCATAGAGTGTATATGAATGTCCTGAAATCCAGCCTATGTTTGCAGTTGACCAAAATGTATCCTCTTCCTTCAAATCAAATACCCATTTTGCCGTTAAAATTCTCCATAGCAGATAGCCAGCAGTTGTGTGCACTACACCCTTTGGCTTACCCGTTGAGCCGGAGGTATACATTATAAAAAGAGGATCCTCTGCGCCCATAATCTCATTTTCGCATCTTGATTTGGCATAGTCAGAATCACTCATAAGGTCCTGCCACCAGAAATCCCTGAGTGTTTTCATAGGCACATCGCTATGAACGTGGCGGGCAACGACAACATACTTTACCGTTTTTATTAAATCTCTTATGGCGTCGTCAACATGGGCTTTCAGTGGGATTGTCTTGCCGCCCCTAAAACCGCCGTCTGCCGTAACAACTATTTTTGCATCTGCATCAATTATTCGTTCTTTTAAGGCAACTGAAGACAATCCTGCAAAAACAACGGAGTGTATAGCCCCTATTTTGGCACAAGCCAGCATTGCAATAGGGAGTTCGGGAATCATAGGCATATAGATTATTACAACATCCCCTTTTTTCGTACCGAGTGTTTTTAGTACGTTTGCAAACTTATTTACCTGAAATTGCAGCTCTCTATATGTTAATATTCTACTGTCGCCCATTTCATTTTCCCATACTATTGCGGCTCTGTTTTTTTTCCTTGTTGTTACATGTCTGTCAACGCAGTTATAGCACATATTCAGTTGCCCATCTTCAAAGAACTTAAAAAAAGGGGCGTTTGAGCTGTTTAACACTTTTGTATATGGTTTAAACCATGAAATTTCATTTTTGGCAAAATAATCCCAAAATCCTTCAAAATCATCTTTTGCCCACTCTGTTAATCTTCTATACTCATCTGGAGGCAGATTTGCTTTATTTGTAAAATCTCTACTTGGATTTATAACCAATTTTTGTTTTTTATCCACAATTAACCCCCCTATATTAGTTGCATTTAGTAACATATAATTTATAACAGTTTATACAAAGTTAATAAAAAGTCAAGCCCGCACTTTTTAAAAAGAGCAATTGAATTTTTAGTATAAACAATATAGTATAGTAAAAGATTAAATTAAGGAAGGATGTTCTATGGGATTTAAGTGCGGGATTGTAGGTTTGCCCAATGTGGGTAAGTCAACAACATTTAACGCTTTAAGTAAAGGCAGTGCCGAGAGTTCGAATTTTCCGTTTTGTACAATAGATCCAAATGTGGGTATAGCTGCTGTTAATGACGAAAGATTGTATAAATTGGCAGAGTTGGTTAATCCAAGAAAAATAACACCGGCTGTTGTTGAATTTGTGGACATAGCAGGTCTTGTAAGGGGCGCAAGTACTGGTGCAGGTTTGGGGAATAAATTTCTCTCTCATATCAGAGATGTACAGGTTATTGTCCATGTCGTGCGGTGTTTTGATGATGAGGATATTGTTCATCAAGAGGGAAAGATTGACCCTAAAAGAGATATAGAAATAATAGATACGGAGCTTATGCTTGCCGATCTACAGACTATAGAAAATAGAATGCACAAATCCTCTAAAATTGCAAAGTCAGGAGACAAGCATTACAAACAAGAGGTAGAAATACTGGAAAAATTCAAGGGTATGCTTGAAAAAGGAGAACCTCTACGAAGGTTTGACAGATATAGTGAAAATGAAAAGTGGTTGATAAAAGAGCTGAGGCTTTTGTCTGCAAAACCGGTTATCTATGTTGCCAATGTTGCAGAGAGCGATCTATGCGGCAACGAATATTCAAAAATTGTTCAAAAGATAGCTGAAGATGAGGATGCTCCTGTAGTTATTTTGTCGAGCAAGATAGAGGAGGAGATATCAAGACTCAGTACAGATGAGGAGAAAAAGGAATTCATGGATGTGCTCGGACTTGAAGAGTCCTGTTTGGATAAACTTGTAAAAACAGGCTATTCTATGCTTGGTTTGATTACATTTTTTACAGCTGGTCCAAAAGAGGTTAGAGGCTGGACAATCAAGAACGGCACAACGGCAAAAAAGGCTGCAGGTGCCATCCATAGTGATATAGAGCGCGGTTTTATCAGGGCTGAGGTAATTTCTTATGATGATTATATTTCATGCGGAAGTGAAAAGGAGGCGAAGGAAAAGGGACTTATGCGCCTTGAAGGCAAGGACTATGTGATGAAAGATGGGGATGTGGTCTATTTTAGGTTTAATGTATGAAAATAATTAGAGGTGTTAATAAGAGTTGTGACATAAAAAACCCTGTTGTTGCATTGGGTAATTTTGACGGTATACATATAGGCCATCAATTTCTCATTAAAAGAACCGTTGATTTAGCAAAGGAAGTCAAGGGGACACCCGCACTTTTTACATTTTATCCACACCCTCTGAAGGTAATAAGAAATAGGTATGAACCGTTTATTATACAAACCTTTAAGGAAAAGGTAAGAATAGCCCGAAATTTAGGTATAGAAGCTATTATCTGCGCTAGGTTTACAAAAGAGTTTGCAAATATACATCCTGAAGATTTTGTTGAAAATATATTGGTAAACAATCTTCATGTTCGCTATGTGTGTGTCGGTTACGATTATACATTTGGAGAAAGAGGCAGAGGAGGCATAAAGTCTCTTAAAGCGTACTCTAATAAATTCGGCTTTGATTTGGTAGTTATTCCTCCTGTAAAAATAAACGGAACTATAGTCAGCTCAACAAGGATAAGAGACTTCCTGAAGGAGGGAGAGATTAAAAATGCCAATAGGTTTTTAGG
>CAZFWO010000131.1:0-3899 GCA_964522785.1 uncultured Desulfurellales bacterium | reverse complement strand
TTTTGCGTAATGTCAGTTACCATAAAGAAAATAACAACAGGTTTGTGAAAAATAGACTCAAACAGTTGAGTCCGTCACCTAAAACCCAGAACTCAATACCCAAAACCCAAAACCACACACTCACACATACACATACCTTAAGTTGAGAGGATTTGATAAGAAACAGTGTATTATATTGTTATTAAGCTATTATGCAGCGATCTCATTCTGTGCGATAATCTTAATCTTATAGTGCAAAAAACTAAAAAGTAGGGTTTTTTGAAAATTGTTACAAATGTCTTTGCATGCGCAAAATTTGACAGTAGCTAAGATTTATATATAATATGCTTCAATTCGGGGCGTAGCGCAGTTTGGTAGCGCACCAGTTTCGGGTACTGGGGGCCGGCGGTTCGAATCCGCCCGCCCCGACCAATTCTTTATGCAAGTTTGATTATCAAATCAGCAGCTTCTATTTTATCACCCTCGTTCAAGTATATTTTTTCAACTTTACCATCAATGCCAGATTTAATTTTGGTCTCTATTTTCATAGCCTCAGTTATAACGAGCAAGTCGTCCTTTTTGACACTGTCTCCTTCTTTAACATTTATTTTTACTATTTTGCCCGGCATAGTGGCGCATATATCATGTGGGTTGCTTAAATCTCCCTTAATGTTTGATTTTATTATATCTGTAAGCTTTTCATCTTTTATATTCACATTCCTTGGCTGTCCATTGAGTTCAAAATAGACCTTTCTCAAGCCTTTCTCGTTAGGCTCACCCATTCCAACATACTTGACTATCAATGTTTTACCTTCTTCTATATCCACCTCAATCTCTTCTTCCTTTTTTAAAGGATAGAAAAATGATCTTGTACAAAATATGGAAGCATCTCCATATGTTTCTACAAATTTTACATAGTCCTTAAAAACCTCCGGATAGAGTGCATAAGATATTATTTCTTCATCGTTAAATTCTCTTTTAAATTTATCTTCAAGCTCTTTTTTGGCACTTTTAAAGTTATAATCTTCAAGCAATTTTCCGGGTCTTTCCGTTAGAGGTTCTTCGTCTTTTAAAACCATCTTCTTCAAATCTTCAGGAAAACCGCCATAGGGCTGGCCCAACATCCCCTTAAAGAAGCTTACGACCGAATCCGGGAAAGACAGATTTTTGCCTTTTTCTTTGAGTTCTTCAGGCTGAATATTGTTTTGCACAAGAAAGAGTGTCAAATCGCCCACAACCTTTGAAGACGGTGTCACCTTTATTAAATCTCCCAGAAGCTTGTTTACTTTTGCATACATCTTCCTTATCTCTTCCCACTTATCTACAAGGCCCAAAACCTCAACCTGAACGAACAGGTTTGAATATTGACCTCCTGGGATTTCGTGCTCATAAACCTCGGCAGTCGGGGCTTTTAATCCGCTTTCAAACGGGAAATAGTACCTCCTCACTCTTTCAAAATAGTTTGATATTTCTTGAGCCTTTTCTTTATTAAGGCTTGATTTCTTATCTGTTTCATCCAAAGCTGCTATAATGGAATTCAAATTTGGCTGACTTGTCAAGCTTGACATGGAGCTCATAGCCAAATCAACAATATCTGCCCCACCCTCTATTGCCATCAACACACTTGCCTCTCCATTACCACTTGTATCATGTGTATGGAAATGAATAGGCAGGCCTGTTTCACTTTTTATAGATTTTACAAGAACCTTTGCAGCATACGGTTTAACTAATCCTGCCATATCTTTTATGGCTATGATATCCGCTCCTGCGTCTTTTAGTTCTTTTGCCAAGTTGATATAATAATCCAATGTATATTTTGTTTTTGACTTGCTAAGTATATCACCCGTATAACTTATGGCAGCCTCGCATATCTTACCACTTTTCTTAACTTCCTCCATTGCTGGTTTCAATTGCTCCACCCAGTTGAAACAGTCAAATATTCTGAATATGTCAATACCGTTTTTTGATGCTATACCTATAAACTCTTTAACCACATTGTCTGGATAGTTTGTATAACCCACTGTGTTCGATGCCCTTAAAAGCATTTGAAATAGAATATTTGGTATTCTCTCTTTAAGTTTTCTCAATCTCTCCCACGGTGATTCCTTTAGAAATCTGTATGCAACATCAAACGTGGCTCCTCCCCACATCTCTAAAGAAAACAGATTGTTTAGATGATAAGCATATAGATCGGCTACATTCAACATATCGAATGTTCTCATCCTGGTAGCCATTAATGATTGGTGAGCATCTCTTAGGGTTGTATCGGTTATAAGCACCTCTTTTGATTGCTTTATATAATTTATTACACCCTTTACACCCCTTCTAAGCAGTATGTCCCTTGTTCCCGCGGGAACTTTCGTCCCGAATTTTTCTTTATATATCGGTATTGCAGGCAACACGGTATTTTCCGGTATAGTAGCATTTGACGGATTATTGACTATATTATTCGCCAAAAATTTAAGAGCTTTTGTCGCTCTATCCCTTCTTTTTGGCATATTAAATAGCTCTTTCGTTGTGTCTATAAAATTTGTGTCGAATTGGCCGTTAATAAATTTTTCATGCATTACAACATTATCTAAAAATTGCAGATTAGTTTTCGGACCCCTTATCCTAAACTCCTTCAATACCCTATGCATCTTTTGGGCAGAATTTTTGAAATTGAGTGCCCACGTTGACACCTTAACAAGCAAAGAATCATAATACGGCGTTATTTTTGAGCCTACATAGGCATTGCCTGCATCGAGCCTTACACCAAAACCTGCAGGGGATCTGTATGCCTTTATTTCACCCACATCGGGCATAAAGTTATTTTTAGGATCTTCAGTGGTTATTCTACACTGTATCGAATATCCTCTTTTTGTAACATCCTTTTGCGATGATATGCCTATCTCGGGGTCACTCAATTTTCTTCCTTCAGCTATAAATATTTGGCTTTGCACCAAATCTATACCCGTTATCATCTCAGTAACCGTATGCTCTACCTGAATTCTCGGATTTACTTCCAAAAAATAGTGTTTGCCGTTTGCATCAACCAAGAACTCAACTGTAGCCGCACTGACAATATCTGATGCTTTCGCAATCTTTATTGCATCTTTATACAAATTATCCAGGGTCTCTTTATTAACATTAATAGACGGTGCTATCTCTATCATCTTTTGGTGTCTTCTTTGAATGGAACAATCTCTTTCATATAGGTGAACAATGTTGCCGTATTTATCCGATAGAATCTGAACTTCTATATGTTTAGGGTTTCTTATATATTTTTCTATTATTATATCGTCTTTTCCGAATGATTTTAAAGCCTCTCTTTTTACCGAATCAAAGTTATCTTTTATATCCTTGTCGTTCTCAACTATCCTTATGCCCCTTCCGCCACCGCCGGCTGTTGCTTTAAGCATAACAGGATAGCCTATGATGTTTGCAACTTCTATCGCTTCTTCAACGGATACAATATTTTTATCAGAGCCTTTAATTATAGGTACACCAGCCTTTTCTGAGAGTTGTTTGGATAGTAGTTTATCACCAAACAATTTTATAGTTTCGGGTTTCGGTCCTATAAATATTATACCCGCATTGTCACATTTTTGTGCAAATTCATAGCTTTCGGATAAAAAACCGTACCCCGGATGTATTGCATCAACATTTTTTCTTAATGCTAAATCTATAATTTCGTCCATATTAAGATACGCTTCAATAGGACCAAGCCCTTTCCCTATCAAATAAGCTTCATCCGCCTTATATCTATGCAAAGAATATCTATCTTCATTTGAATATATGGCAACGGTATGTATATTTAACTCCGTTGCAGCCCTAAATGTCCTTATAGCTATCTCGCCTCTATTTGCAGATAAAATCTTCTTAATCTCCATATAATCCCCCCAACTTAGAATATATATCTAAAAAACTAGTATTTTATA
>CAZFWO010000130.1:0-3975 GCA_964522785.1 uncultured Desulfurellales bacterium | reverse complement strand
ATTCATATTCGTTTCGAGAACTTGATAAGAAATATGGACTACGCAGTGGTCTCATAATGCAACATCAAAAGCCTGCTAATCTTTTCTTGATTTTTTTATATAAAAAATGCTAAACTTAATTTTAAGTTTATGGAGGAGCAGATGTTTAATAAAGGCGAATATTTGGTTGAAGTATTACCATATATAAAAAAATTTTCAGGTAAAATCATTGTTATAAAATATGGCGGCAGCGCAATGATAGACGAAGAACTAAAAAATAGTTTTTCAAAGGATGTTTCTCTTCTAAAGTATGTTGGTATCAATCCTATAATAGTGCACGGCGGAGGCCCTGAGATAGGTTCGACACTTACAAGATTGAATATGAAAAGCAAATTTCATCAGGGGTTGAGGATTACAGATGAAAGCACAATGGAAGTTGTGGTTATGGTACTGGCTGGGAAAATAAATAAAGAGATAGTGTTGAAGATAAATAAAAACGGTGGAAAAGCGGTTGGCATAAGTGGTGTTGATGCAATCACGGTAGAAGCAAAAAAGAAATTGGTAGAAGATGTTGATCTGGGTCTTGTAGGTGATGTTAAAAACATAAATCCGTCAATACTCAATCATCTTTCCCAGGCTGGATATATACCTGTAGTTGCGCCCATAGGCGTAGATTCCGAGGGGAAAAGGTATAATATAAATGCCGATAGTGTAGCAAGTGCTGTTGCTGTTAGTTTGAAAGCTGAAAAGTTAATCTTTTTGACAGATGCAGACGGTGTTTTAGATAAAAAAGGTAACCTGATTTCATCCATAGATATAAACAGAATAGATAGCCTTATAAAAGACGGAACTATTTCGGGTGGTATGATTCCCAAGATATTGTCAAGTAGGGATGCCATAATAGAAGGTGTGGGAAAAGTGCATATAATAAACGGCAAGATACTTCACTCTCTTCTTGAGGAGGTATTTACGCAAAAGGGTATAGGTACTGAAATTTATGGTAAAAAGCAATGAATTAGAGCGTTTGCTATATGAATTTTCCATTATACTTGAGAGTGAAAGAGATCTAAGACATCTCTATTTTATATCTCTTGCTGTTATTATGATAGCATTTAATTTGGAAAAAGGTGTTATATTTAAATTCAGCAAAAGAAAGCAGTGTTTTGACCCGAAAGCCGGACTAACAAGAAATGATATCGCTGATATAATCAATATATGGAAAGACAGTAGTAATAAGGGGGAATTGGCTGATTATCTGCTCAAGATGGACATAACAAACCTGTATGAGTCTGATTTGAATAAGAAGATAAAAAGTCTTAATATGCCGTGCGACGATATACTTAAAACCGTATTGAATTCTTTGCTGACAAAATCTTTAAAAAACGTCAAGACAGAGGATGTGTCAAATAGCTATATAAAAAATATTTTAAAAGAGATGGACGTAAAAGAGTCTACATATTTTCCGCTTATTTATAAAAATGAATACGTTGGATTTATGTTGGTCTCTCCGAAAATAGGAAATATTGAGGAGTTTAAGGTTTTTTCTGTGGGATTGAGCTTGGCAATGGCTATGTTTGCGAGTATCAAAGAAATAGATAATTTGAAACAATTCATAAACAGCAATAAAGAGTATATTGAAGATAGACAAAAACTGTATAATATAGGAAAAACTACTGTTTCCATAATGCACGAGATAAAGAACTCTCTTGTAGGTGTTATAGGGTTATTTAATAAATTAAAAGATCATACTGATAGCTCGGAGAAAGCGAATACCTATATTAAAATAATAGACAGCGAAATAGATAAGCTTTACAGATTTGTTTTTGATATCAATAAATACGCGGGTAATTCCCCATTGAATAAAGAATTTTTTGACTTGAAAGAGGTTGTAGATAGAGCAATAGATATGACAAGCAGTATTAATACGGGTTTTGTTTTTTCGGTATGTATAGATGATAGCGCGTCCAGCATATATGCAGATAAAGATAGGCTTGAGCAGGTCTTGATAAATTTATTTAAGAATTCTATAGAGGCTTATAGCGGTAAAAACGGTGGTAAAATCAGTGTAACTGCCAAAAGAAAGGATGGGTTTATTGTTGTAAAGATAAGGGATAATTCGGGTGGTGTAAGTGAAGAAATGTTAAAAGAAATTGTAAAGCCTTTTTTTACCACCAAATCTTACGGTACTGGTTTGGGTCTTTCTATTGTAAAAGAGATTATGAGAGAGCACAATGGTTCAATAGAATTTAGAAATATAAAAAATGGATTGGAATGTGTTATAAAACTGCCTATGCCGAAAAATAAAATATCGGGGGATAAAGATGAGCAAAAAAAGAATTATGATAGTTGATGATGAAGAAGCTATAAGATTGCTGTACAAAGAAGAGTTTGAAGATGAAGGATATGATGTTGTATCGTGCGAAAACGGACAGCAGGCGTTGGATATTTTTGAGAAGGAGAAGCCCGATCTCGTTATACTTGATATAGCTATGCCGGGTATGAGCGGACTTGATGTATTGGGTAAAATGAAGGAAATTTCTCCAAAAACACCTGTTATTATGTCAACTGCATACTCCCACTATAAACAGGATTTTTATACCTGGGTGGCGGATGCCTATATTGTTAAATCACCTGATTTAAGCCAACTTAAAGAGAAGGTTCATGAACTTCTCGGAGGGTGAGCAAAACTTTTCCTTGACACAAAAATAAAAATTTAATAAAAAGCTTCTTAGTGAAAAGAAAGAAATTTATGGAGGTGTATCAATGGCTAAAGTTTGGGTTGATCAGGATTCATGCATTGGATGTGAAGCTTGTGTTGATGCTTTGCCTGATGTATTCGAGATGGAAGACGGAAAGGCAAAGGTTACTAATCCTGAAGGTGCTTCTTTAGAGGAAATCAAGGAAGTTGCAGAGGCTTGTCCAACAGAGTCTATCAAAATAGAAGAATAAGTTTTTAAGGGCGCTCTTTTATAGTGCGCCTTTTTTATACGGATTGTGTTTTAATTCGTGCTTTACTGATGTTTTTCTACCATGTCCCGGATAAACAACTACGTTTTCCTCTAATGCAAGTATTTTATTAAGACTTTTAAGTATTTCTTTTTTATCTCCGCTTTCTAAATCCCATCTGCCTATTGACTCAAAAAACAGTGTATCTCCGCTAAATAGGATTTTTTCTTTGTTTGAATAAAGGCATATAGAGCCTCTTGTATGGCCTGGTGTTTCTATTACATTAAAAATGTATTTTCCCACAACTATTTTGTCGCCTTCTGAAAGTAAAATATCGGCTTTGGGTGAGGGCTCTGATTTTATCATTAGTTCCAGGGCTGCAATATGTGATTTCTCCAAAAGCCTGGCATCAAATTTTCCTATGGCTATAGGAATGTTATATCTACTTTTTAAGTATCTGTTTGCTCCAGTGTGGTCGAAGTGATGGTGTGTGTTTACTATTAAAATAGGTTTTAGGTTGTTTTTGTCTATATAGTCTGCTATGATTTCTCCGTTACCTCCTGGATCTATTACTATCGTTTCTTTAGTTTTTTCATCCCATACTATATAACAATTTGCCTGCAAAACACCTACAACTATCTTTGCAATCATATTTATTTAACCCCGCATGAAAACAACTTAAGCAACTTAATTGATGCAGAATTATTTTTTTACACAGCTTATTATTTACATTATAGCTATGAAATTGAATTAATAAAGCAAAATATCAATACCATGTTTTTACTATAATGAGACCACTGCGTAATCCATATTTCTTATCTAAACACCCATTCTTATAGATAAAGTTTTAAGGAAATAAGAAGTTAATTTTTCAAAAAAACTCTTAAAATAGTTTACATTCTTTAAAATAGAATAGGTAACAGGCTCAACTGTTTGAGTCGATTCTTCACAAACCTACTGTTATTTTCTTTATGGTAGGTGACATTACGCAAAAGGTGCTTAGTGTGCTTAATGAGCAATGTCCTTCCCCGTCACCCATTCTCAAAGATA
>CAZFWO010000129.1:0-3989 GCA_964522785.1 uncultured Desulfurellales bacterium | reverse complement strand
TTTCAAGATATTTATCATAAAGATCAGACCTGTCAATTTCCGTTAATTTATCAAAGGCTTCTCTCATTTGCCTTTTCTTTATAAATGAATCAACGAATTTAGGGGAGTTTTTGATTTGTTTATACAACTCATCCCTGATATTCGCCCAAAAATCTCCGCTGCTTTTATCACCCTGTATTGCAATAACATTTGAGAGAATATTCCTATAGCATTTCCAGTCTTCTTCGCTTCCGCAGAACTGTTTTATCGCCTCGGTGTAGTAATCGGATATGTCAGAATTTTTCAGAAACTGTTTCCACAGATATTCAATTATGTCGCGTCTATCCTTTTGCTCCGTATAAAATTTGCCGGAATACTCAGCATATTTATCCAACGCACCCCTAATCGCATCCTGAATAATCCCGTAAGAATCGTCAAGTGTTTTAAGTTTATTCTCCAGCACTTCAAAAACAGCTCTGTAATTTTTGATCGCTTCCTCGATGCTGCCTTGTTTTGCCGACAGTTCAATGTTGTTAATAAAGGCTGCCAATTCGCCTGATTTCGATACCGGTATATAATAGTCGCGTATGATGTGTTTCAAAAAGCCGTTCATCTCTTTTTTATAAAAAGCAACTGTCTGCTTATGCTTTTTTGCCATAAAAAAGTTCAGCGCCCTCTGCCTGATTTCCTCATTTATAGACGCTTCATTTATGATAAACATCTCAAGACGAGCTTTATCTGAGCCATTTATAGCCGAGTTCAATTCATCGGAGCTATCCTGCTTTTCCAAATCTTTGGAATTTTTTTCATCTTCCATAGCAAAATAAAGCAGTGCCGCTATATGTTTGCATACGCCGACTTTGCTGTAATATTTGCACGAGCAGCTATGACTCATATCAGATAAATCTACCTTGACATCAAAGTTGATCACATCTTTAATTGAGGCGCTTATTTTGTTCTCATCTCTATTGAAATTTGTTATGCCCCCGAAAGGATAATTTTTTGCAATTTTTTTGCCCCTTTCCAGTATAACCTTATTACTGCAAATAGATTTAATAAGTTTGGGTGTAATTTTAACACTCATAAACACTCCAAATTAATATTGAGATTTCACCAATTCCACCATCCCAAAACCCTGGCTGTTTCGACTTCCAAGCCCCGCATCAAGCGCAAATTTCAAAAGCTCTTTGTCACCGGAAAGCTCATATCTGCCAACCCATCCTTTTATGAGTGTTTTTCTGCTGCCCGCCTCAAAATATCTGATCCGCTCATTTCTGCTGCCTGTAAAAAGCGGCTTTATAGATATATCTCCCGGCATTTCCTTTTTGTAGAATGCTTTCCACTTCTTTTTCAGATTCTCGTTTACGAGCTTAGCAAATCCATCCTCGAACGGGTTGTAGTAATATGTCAGTTTTCTACCATCCGGTTTTATAAATGTGGAATGAACTTCAATCGGAGTGAGTGCACGTATCATTATTGAACCGCTGTTTATAGTTTTCTTTTTCATAACGGCAATCGATTCTACAGAAACTCTATTGTTGCCGAAGTTTAAATCCCTTGCTTTAATAATATTGCTTGCAAATTGAGTTAGAATCCAATCTACAGGGCTTGATAGATAGAAACTTATCTTATTGGAAAACGCAAAGGTTTTTTCTCTGCTATTGACACGCCCCCGCTCCCTGATGCCTGAAAATGTAAAAAGCTTAAATTTTCTGCTATTATTTTCAAAACCGTTATCATGAAGCCACACCGCATCAAGCCTATCCAAAAATTGATACACAAGCGCCTGAAGAACATTGTTATAGCTCTGCTTTATTGTGATATGACTCTCAGAAACAAGACAAATAAGAATCCGCATATGCCCGCCCTCACTAAATATAAGTTGTAATGAATGTATTGTAATATTATACAATGTACTGCCAAAAAAGCATACAGCAGTGAATAAAAAAACTGTTCTTAGAAAATGCTTATTGGTGTTTGAAAAAGCTGCGCCTGTAAAAAAACACAAAGAAAAAACAAATTATGTTTCGTCGTAACATTGGTAACAAAAAGTTTATTTCCAGGTAACCCTTCTTTTTATTCGCGCTGATTTTTACATAAAACATTCTTCCTTATTTGTCAAGGGATTTTTTTGAATCTTTTGCGAGGGGTTAAACATCCTATTTACATATGGAACCTCTTGTGATTGTAAAAATATAGGAACAATTACTTTTTTGAAGTCTTTTAAAAATAAGATAATATCTTTTGGCGAAAATTTAGAGTTTAATTTTTTTTCCTTCAGTTTCAAGATTAGTTTGTAAGGCCTATAATATACTGGTGCTCCCGGGGACTCGGTTGATAGCGGTTAAAATGCATACATCACAGGATTTTGATTTCCCTTTTTTCTAAAAGTAGTCTCTTTATTTAAACAGAGTTTAAGTATTCTTCCATTAATTGTTTTCATTACTTATTTTTGAAAATGAGGAGCATTTACCATTGGGAATTATTATTTTAAGAGTTTTTAATAGGGTATTAATATCTTGATAACCAAGTAACCTTGTCATTTCCTTTCCTTTTTTGTCTAAAAAAATAAAGGTAGGAACACCCAATATCCCATATTTTTTCACCAACTCTTGTGCCTCAGGGTTGTTTATTTCAATTTTGATGAGAGAAAGTTCCTTGTCGGTACAATTTTTTCCTACTGCATTAATTATTGGAACCATTTTCAGACAAATAGGGCAATTGCTTCTATAGAAATCCAGGATCACAGGCCTGTTTTTTGGTATCTCTATACCTAAAGTAATTGGATATGCTGGATATAATGTTGCGATTTTTTGATCTTGCTTAATACCGCATTGTTTCTCTGTGCAAAGCAGTCTTGAAGAAGGTTCTTTAGTTTTCAATTCCACTATTGAGGAAGATTTCTTGATTGTCGGGTATTTAGTTAAACGTGGTTATAGAAAAGAAGCTTTATTTATTATGAAAGCCACCCCCATTACAATAAGGACAACTCCCGTTGTCTTTTCTATCACAGGAATCCATTTTTTTGCTTTTTTGAACAGGTTTATCACAGGCTCAAGGAATAGGGAAAGAAGTATGAGGGGTGTTGCAAGGCCTAATGAATATATAAGTAGATATTCTCCGCCTTTTAAAGCGCTGGAGGTAGATATTGCTGTATATGTGAGTATGGAACCTAATATAGGTCCAAAACATGGAGACCAGCCAAAGGCAAAGAAGAATCCTATTAGGAAAGAGTTTAGAACCCTTATATTGGTATTAAATTTGCCGTGTCCAAGCCTTTTTTCATAATCGAGAAAATCTACATTCAGATACCCAAGAAATTTTAGGCCGAAAAGAAAGATTAAAAAACCGCCCAATCCTCTTAGAATATCCCTATTTTTGACAAAAAAGCACCAACTGCGGTTGCAGACATACCGAGAAGAAAAAAGACTAATGTTATCCCAAGTGCAAAAAATATGCTGTTTAGCAAAAGAGAAAGCTTCTTTTTTTTGTTTTCTGCAATTTCTTCTACCCCTTCTCCTACTAAAAGTGAGATGTAAACAGGTATAAGTGGGAAAATACAGGGCGTAAAGAAAGTAAGAAACCCTGCCGTAAAGATCACTGTGAATGTTAATTCCATTTATTTCTCCCTAATCATTATTTGTGCTTTTTCCTCAGCTTCTTTCATACTTTTGCCTCCGAAGCGTAAAGATACCTTTTCCTCAAACCTGCGGCTATTGCACAAGCTGTAACAGCAACTCTATACGCAGGACCCGTTATATCAACAGCTGTCCAATGCCGGTTATCCACCAACCTAATGTGTCTACTGCTGCACTCAGTAATTTATTGACGGCTGAATCTGCGGCGGGGATTAAACCTTTTTTGCTCACGAGTTTTACAATCCAACTTATGACCTTCTCAATAAAAATATAAGACCTAAAACCACCTGCTTTAAAGGCGCCAATGGCAGTAGACGTTAAAATTTCGGGGGTCAATTTATTACCCTTTGTAATATATCCATATCACCTGCA
>CAZFWO010000128.1:0-4032 GCA_964522785.1 uncultured Desulfurellales bacterium | reverse complement strand
TTTGTCATTGTATTATCCTCAAATTTATTTTGACTCAGAATATAACATAACAAAAACCTTCACTACACAAGGCAGCGCCGGCTTCGACACCACCCAAAAAAGCCCTTATCAAATCGGTTTTACACTTAAGCAAAAATTGTACGATTTTGGAAAAACATCAAACAGAGTAAAAGCATCAGAAATTACTCAAAATATATCATCACTTTCTTTAGAGGAAGCTAAACTGCTGATAAAAAAGCAGGTAAAATTATTGTATGCATCTTTAGTATTGTGGCAAAATGCTATATCCATTAGAGAAGCAGATTTATATGCAAAGGAATCTTTATACAAACAAGCAAAAGCCTTGAAAAAAGAAGGGTTAAAAACAAAAGCCGACGAAATGAGATTTTTGGTTGAAGTCTACAAAGCAAAAGAAACACTAAAATATGCTAAGTCTCAATTTCAAAAGGCTAAGACAGAACTTGAACTGTATATGGGCGTAAAATTACCCAAAAAACTGTCTTTGAATCATAAAATACTTGAAAAATCGGAAGTTATTAAAAATTCTTTAAGCAACAATGTGGAACTAAAAATACTGGAAAAAAACATCTCAAAAAGCAGAGCACTGTATGACTCGGTTAAATCTGAAAAATACGGCTCAATTGATCTTAATGCTTCATACTACAAAAAGAGAGATTATTTTCATTATAATTCTTCTTTTGTGGGTGTAGAGTTTAAAATACCTATATTCACCGGTAATAATATTTCGTCAAAAATTCAAAAGTCTAAAATGGATATTGAATTATCTCGTTATGAATTAAGCTCAAAAAAACTAAAATTAACAAATCAGCTGCAATCACTACTGATAGATTTGAATCAAGTTGAATCAACCATAAAAACAAAAAAAGAGACCATAAAATCAGCAAAAGAACTTAATAATTTGATAAAAGCCAGATATAAAGAGGGTTTATCCACATATATCGAAGCATTAGATGCCAATTTGGTTTATTTTTCCTCAAAGCTTGCTCTGCTTCAAGCCTACTTTGATAGAAAAAATATAGAATATCAAATAGAATATTTAAACGGGAGATAAGTAATGAAAAAATGGTTTATTGTTGTATTAATAGTTATAATTGCTGTAACAATCGGTATTGCTTATAAAAAAAGCAGTTACACAAAAAAAACAGTTAACCTAAAGGCTGTAAAGCAAAAGCAGGTAAAATCTATATTCGGTATAGGAGAAGTGTCTGCAAAAAATATATATAAAGTAGGTTCTCAAATGGGTGGTAAAGTTTTGAAGATTTTCACAGATACAGGGAAATATGTCAAGAAAGGGGATTTAATTGCAACTATAGATATGGTAGATTTACCACAGCAACTGGCTCAAAATGAAGCCTTGTTAAAAAAATCAGTATTTGAAATTAAGGTATCAGAACAAGCACTTCAGACTCTTCAGCCAAAATTAAAACTATACGAAATTACATTTAATAGATATTCCAAACTGTATAAAAAAGGTTATGCGGCTAAAGTTGAATATGATAACGCAAAAAGCAATTTAGATACTACTCTATCCCAAATACAAGAGGCAAAGATAAAAATAAAGTCGGCCAAAGAAGAAAAACACAGAATCAATAAATTAATACTTTCAACAAAGGAAAAAATGGCAAGATATAAAATTTACAGTCCTGTAGCAGGATATGTAATTACAAGAAATGTAAACGACAAAGAAGATGTAACCCCTGCGCAGGCAATAGTTGAGATAGTTAATCCGGGCGATGTATGGATTAGGGCATATATAGATGAAAGTTTGAGTGGAAAAGTAAAAAAAGGGCAGAAGGCATTGATAGTTCTTCGTTCTCAGCCAAGCAAGAAAATAAGAGGGTTTGTGGAAAGAGTAGAGCCTGTTAGCGATAAAATTACAGAAGAAAGAGTCGTTGATGTAAAATTCCTAAAAATACCCGAACCTTTTTATATCAACGAGCAGGCTGAAGTCTATATTGATGCGGATAAAAAATGATAAATCTGGCATATAAAGATATCAAGCACTCTCCTGTGAAATTTGTCATAACTTCAATAGGCGTTGGGATGCTGTTTGGAATTGTTCTTATTATGATAGGTGTGTATAGAGGAATGATTATTGATGCCAAATCTATTGTCAAGGATACAAAAGCGGACTTGTGGATAGTGCAGCAAGATACGCTGGGACCTTTTGCACAAAACTCAAGAATGCATCAGGATATAAAAAATACGATAAAAGTAATACCCGGAATAGATAAAGCGGCTGCCCTCACATTTCAAAGTATGCAGATTTTTAAGGGCAAAAAACCACTTAGGGTTACAGTGCTCGGATATGATCCATTTGGCGATATTAATCCCATAAATCCCAAAAAAATAATCGCCGGAAGAATAATTGCAAAAAGTCACTACGAAATGGTGGCATCCAAAAAATTGGGTTTTAAACTTAACGATAAGGTAAAGCTTGGAAGAAATGTCTATACTGTGGTTGGACTAACCAAAGAAACTGTTGCATCAGGAGGAGAGCTGCTTATTTATTTAAGCCTAAAGGACGCTCAAGACTTGCAGTTCATGTATTCCAATGCGAGAATAAGAAATGATAGGGCAAGAGGTATGAATGTTTATAAGTCTGATATGGTTAATGCCGTAGCAGCGACACTAAAACCGGGATATTCGGCTGAAAAAATAGCAAAATATATAGAAAGATGGAAGCACAAGAGTGTATATACAAACAAGCAGCAGGGAAAAATCTTAACTGAAAATGTTATAAAAAGGGCATCAAGGCAGATAGGTATGTTCACTGTTATCTTAATAGCTGTCTCGGTTATCATTATGGCACTTATAATCTATACCATGACGCTTGAGAAAATAAAGGAAATTACAATTATGAAACTTATAGGAATACCGAATATCTCTATAATTAAAATGATTCTGCAAGAAACCTTAACTCTTGGAACAATGGCTTTCTTGTTCGGAAATATTTTTGCTCATCTCATTTATAATAGATTTCCAAAAAGGATTGTGTTTGAACTTACCGATGCTGCATATTTGTTTATTATTATTCTTATAATTTCAGCTCTATCTTCTCTTTTGGCTATTTATAGAGTTATTAAAGCGGATCCTCAGTCCGCTGTGGGTGGTTAATATGAAAAATAAAACTGAAGCAATAAAGGTTGAAAATCTTATAAAAAATTTTGGCGCCGGTGAAACACTTGTAGAGGTAATTGACGGTGCAGATTTTGTTATAAATAAGGGAGAGTTTGTGGCGTTGGTTGCTCCAAGCGGAGCGGGGAAAACAACTTTGCTTATGATGACGGGTGCTGTTATTGAACCCACAAGCGGAAAAATATGGATTGGAAATGAATTGATATATGACGACAAATGGACAATTAAGGATACAAGAGCCATACGAAGAAAGAAGATAGGTTTTATTTTTCAGGCTCATCATTTGATACCTTTTTTAAGTATATTGGAAAATGTAATTCTTTTGCCTTTGGAAAACGGCGTTGATAAAAATGAAGCAACAGAAAAAGCTAAAGAGCTGCTAAACTATTTTGATGTTGGAGACAAGGTGAAGGCAATGCCAAGTAATCTATCAGGCGGGCAAAATCAGCGGGTTGCGATAGCAAGAGCTTTGGCAAACAATCCGCAAATTATTTTTGCCGATGAGCCTACAGCCTCTTTGGATATGAAAAGATCCGTAGATGTTGTTAAATTACTCAAAAAAATAGCGGTTGAACAAGATGTTGCGATAGTTATGGTTACGCACGACGAGAGAATGCTTCCATATTGTGACAGAATAATGAAAATAGAAAACAAAAAAGTAATTTTTGCTAAAGACTATTAAAGATTTTTATGCTCTATCACTTTATCTAAAATAATACCTTGAACTATTGATAGCTTGGCTATACTCCTTGGTACAAAGAATGTTTCTTTTCCTTCATTTATGTTAAACTAAAAAACATTCTTTTGGACACCCTCTCCGGAAATAAGCGACCGCGTGTTATGTGTAAGCCTAATCTGCTGCAAATACTTCAT
>CAZFWO010000127.1:0-4061 GCA_964522785.1 uncultured Desulfurellales bacterium | reverse complement strand
GGTCATATTCGTTTAAAGAGCTTGATAAGAAACTATATATTGTGCAGTGGTCTCATAATATTAAAAGTTGAAACTGCCGCTACTTTTTATATTTTCTCAAATAAAACGGCAACAGCTTCACCGCCACCTATACACAGTGTGGCAATACCGTATTTTTTGTTGTGAAGTTGAAGCTGTCTTGCAAGTGTTAAGGCAAGCCTTCCGCCGCTTGCACCTGTAGGATGTCCTATAGAAACAGCACCTCCGTATATATTTATTTTATCCATATCTATGTTGAGTTTCTTTGATGCAATAATGGGTACAAGCGAAAATGCCTCGTTTATCTCAAATATATCTATATCCTCAACCTTTAAACCGCTAATGTTAAGTATTTTTTCTATAGCTCCAACGGGGGCTTCTGGAAACAGCTCAGGTTTTGTGCTGAAACTTGATTGAGTCACTATCTTTGCAAGCGGATTGAACGAATAGCATATTCATCCTGCTCTTTTCTTGTTATATTGTTCTTTTTTGCAATATCTTCTGCAATATTGCCCATATGAATATTTTTGTACGAATCCCACAAACCGTCATTAACCATGCCGTCATAAACACCGCCATTACCCATTCTATATCCGAAGCGGGCTTTTGAAAGGTAGTATGGTGCATTGGACATACTCTCCATGCCGCCAGCCAAAACAAGATGTGAGCGGTTTAGTGCTATTGAATCACATCCAAGCATAATAGCCTTTAACCCCGAGCCGCAGGCCTTGTTTATAGTCATAGCAGGGATATTCTCGCCTAAACCGGCATATAACATAGCCTGCCTTGCAGGTGCTTGCCCAACGCCAGCTTGTAAGACATTGCCTATTATGACCTCATCTATTGCATCTTTTGGAATATCCGCTTTCTCGATAAGACTTTTTATCACCATGCTTGCCAATTTTGGCGCTTCAATTTTTGACAACTGTCCGCCGAATGAGCAAAAAGGACTCCTTAAGCCATCCGCTATAAAAACACTCTTCATAACATACTCCTACAGAGATTTAACCCATTGACATATCTTATCAATGGCAGTTACGGTATTTGAACAATATTCCCTTAAAAATTTCTCATCTATTTCACCATCTTTTTCATAAGCTGCTTTAAGAGCCCTTGCACCGTCAAAATCCACGTAGGCTATTCTTGTTGTAAATTCATTTGGGTTTCGTCCAAAATCACTTCCCGGTAGAAATGCAACACCCGTATCCTCCAAGATTCTTTCACACAGCCCATCGCTTGTTTTAATACCCTTTGCAATTAGTTTGCTTTTAAGCGGAGAAAAATTTGGCAAAAAGTAGAATGCGCCGTCTGGTTTTGGTACCCTTACTCCAACCTCATTAAGGTTTTTATAGATATATCCTCCAAGTGCTTTGAGTATTCTTCTTGAATGTTTCAGATATGTGTTTATAGCATCATCAAAATTAAAGGCTCTGATTGAAGCATACTGTATTGGTGCTGAAACAGCTGTAAATGTTTCGCTTGCAACAGTTACCATACCGTCAAGCAGCCATTTTAAATTCTTAGGAAAAGCAAAAGTTCCAACTCTCCAGCCACCTGCTCCTGCCCATTTGCTCAAACCACTGCTGATTATTGTTCCTTCGGGGTAGAATTTTGCAATTGAAATATGATTATCGTTATGATTCAACTCTCCGTATATTTCATCAGAAAGCACAATTATACCGTATTTTTTGAAAACATCGGCTAAATCTTTTAAAAGGTTTTCAGGATATGTTTTGCCTGTTGGATTGTTTGGATAGTTTAGAATTATAACTCTTGGTGTATTGGGGTCATTTTTGCAATAATCTTCCAAATCCTCAGGCATCAAAAGCCAATCATTCTCTTCATAGGTTTCAATCCAGCTCATCTTTCTGCCCAGTATTCTTGCCTGAGGGGCATAGGAAACCCAGCTTGGAGCAGGCAGTAAGAGTTCGCCATAGAAAACTACTTGAAGTATAAACATAAGCTCTTTTGAGCCTGGACCTATTAAAACATCATCAGCTGAAAAATCCAAATCTTGACTTTTTTTATAATATTTTGCAACAGCCTCTCTTAATGCATACAAACCCTTTACCGGCAGATAGTCCTTTTGGTGGGCATTTTTCTTCAATTCATCAACCACAACATCAGGAACAGGAAAAGGCGCTTGCCCAAGTCCAAGTTTATAGACTTTCTTGCCTTGCGCTATCATACTGTTGCTTCGTTCGTTAATATTCAATGTTGCAGAAAGTGGCATTCCTCTTAAATTCAAGTTCATGCTTTCGCAGTAAAGCGGATTTTTCTCCATTTTTACTCTCCTTTTTCTTTTAGTTCTGCTATTTTTTTACCTGTTTCTAAATAGTGATTCCTTACCATTTCCTCAACGCTTTTTGGGTTTTTGTTTTTTATTGCATCCACAATTAATCTATGTCTTTTATTTATCTCATTAGGTAAATAAAGCTTTGGCCAATATCTTGAAAACATCAAATGAGATTTTATACTAAGCGTCTTTGTAAATGATACAAGCTGATTATTGCTGCATTTTAAGAAAATCTCTTCATGAAATCTATCGCCTAAATCTATAAGCTCTATATTCTTGCCCTCTTTTGCCAAAATTTCCATTTCATCACACATTGTATAGAGCCTATCTATCATCTCATCGCCAAACTGTCTGCAAACTTGAGATGCGGCATACCCCTCAAGCACACCCCTTGTTATGTAAGCATTAAGAGTATCCTTTGGCGATAAATCTACAACAAATGTTCCAACTCTCGGCTTGTATTCCAGGATACCAATTCCTATAAGCTCTTTTAGAGCCTCCCTTATCGGAGCCCTACTGATTTGAAGTACTTCTGAAAGATGGGACTCTTTTACCTGTTCCTTTGGCTTTATATTTTCCTTCAATATCTCTTTATAAATATAATCAACCACCTGATCTTTATAGGTTGTTTTTTTTATTACCAAATTCAACCTCCAATTGTCTACTGTCGACAATATATAATAAAAGAAAGAAAAAGCCAAATTTTTATATTAAAAATTCATTCTGAGTTGAAAGAGTTTGATAAGAAACAGTATTATATTGTTATTATATCATTGTGCAGTGGCCTCATAAAGAAAATAACAGCAAATTTATGAAAAATAGACTCAAACAGTTGAGCCCGTTACCTATTCTATTTTAAAGAATGTAAACTATTTTAAGAGTTTTTTTGCAAAATTAACTTCTTATTTCCTTAAAACTCTATCTATAAGAATAGGTGCTGGGTTGATAACCTAATCACCCCGCACCCAATACCCAATACCACACACTCACACTTACCTTGAGTTGAAAGAGATTGATAAGAAACAGTATATTATAATTGTTGTTGTATTATTGTGCAGTGGTTTTTCTAACATAAAATAGTATTAAAGCTATGCTTCTATTTGTAGAATATTTCTTTGTATTTATATTGCCAATGTTGCCAATTCCGATAATTCCAATTTTCAGTATAAATAAATCCTTTTAAAATAATTTAGTACTATTTATATTTCTGTTGAGCTTAAAGTGCAAAGCAGGTTAATTTTTTATTTTTCTCCTTTATGTATTGTTTAAGGGTTATTTTTTTGTTGACATATAGCATTTTTCGTATATAATCCATTTTCGCTTAACGCTGGCGTAGCTCAATTGGTAGAGCAGCTGACTTGTAATCAGCAGGTTGGGGGTTCAAGTCCCTTCGCCAGCTCCATTTTGGAGAGGTTCCCGAGCGGTCAAAGGGAGCAGACTGTAAATCTGCCGGCTTTCGCCTTCGGAGGTTCGAGTCCTCCCCTCTCCACCATTAGTGTATTTTTTAAACAAGAGCGGGAATAGCTCAGTTGGCTAGAGCGTCAGCCTTCCAAGCTGAGGGTCGCGGGTTCGAGTCCCGTTTCCCGCTCCATTTTTGTTTTTTTAAAGTTGAGTTGCCCATGTAGCTCAGCCGGTAGAGCACTTCCTCGGTAAGGAAGAGGTCAGCGGTTCGAGCCCGCTCGTGGGCTCCACGAATTAAGGAGGCTTTTATGGCAAAGGAAAAATATGTTAGAAGTAAGCCACATGT
>CAZFWO010000126.1:0-4081 GCA_964522785.1 uncultured Desulfurellales bacterium | reverse complement strand
TAAAACCATAGAATATGATAAATATGGAATGCTGATCTAAAAAACTCCGGAGGCAGAAAATCATCTGGGGTCAGATCTTGACAGTCTGTTGAAAAACCCTCTTTTCATCTATACCCATTCTTTCATCCCTTTAAACAAAAGCATAATTATCCATAAATATATAAACAATCCGGTAGTTGATGCGGACCCACTACAGTCCGGCAAGTATAGGGAGACCACTGCGTAATCCATATTTCTTATCAAGTTCTCGAAACGAATAGACCTAAGCACCTATTTTCGTAAAAAAACTTTTATTTTCTTAAAGACTTTATCCAAGAAAAGAGGTGCTGGGTTGATAAGAAACAGTATTACATTATTATTTTATTGCTATGCAGTGGTCTCATCATTATAAAAACAATAAAATCGACAAAGTAACAATTGTGTAGATAAAAATCTTTTAAATAGAAAGCAAAGGGCGATAGTCTAAGACATAAATACTAAGATAAAGTTCGGATCGATTTTGTGGACTAATAGGGGACTAATTTACAAATAACTAAAAGCCAACCAGAGCCAAATGTCCTGATTGGCTTGATAATAGGTTTTTTAAGTGGCGCGCCTGGAGGGAGTCGAACCCCCAGCCGACGGATCCGAAGTCCGTTGCTCTATCCAATTGAGCCACAGGCGCAAGAAACACTTTTATTATTAAATATAAAACTTTAAATGTCAAAGGCTTCGCTTAAAATAAACGAAGTTTTGTTAAAGAGACCACTGCGTAATCCATATTTTGTAAGAGTATCATTTTATTGCTATGCAGCGATCTCATTTACCTTTAAAATCATCCAAACAGTGCCCTTTTTCTTCAAAGTCCCTTAAACAAAAATTAATGGCTTTTCACCTACACCAGGCATAATGACATCCCTCTTCTCAAATTTTTAAATCTATCTGTTTTTTTAAAAATATGGGTTTATCATTGAGAATATTTATGCTGACATTGGCATTATTGCCCAATAAAAGCCAGATTTTGTCCTTGTTGTTATCCAGTATCTCAAACCCCTTATCCTTTTCGCAAAACAAAGAACAATTTATTTTATCTTTTGAATATAGCATATCTATTTTAATGCTGCCCAGTTTTTCAGGTGCTGCATAGATAACAATTCTTATGTTTTTTTTACCGTTCTCATTTTTCTTTTCGGCATCCTCTTGTATATATAGGAAACCCTGCCGTGTATCATTTGAATAAACCGGTATCTGTATAAAAATATTGCCCTGAGGGAGTGATTTTGACGTATTATGAAGGATATACATAGCATTTTTTATCTTGTCTGCGATATTTTTAATAGTATTGTCTTCTTCTGAAGGTTTAAGCTGCTCTGAGCGAAAAATCAATTTTTCGATATCGACTTTTTTTAATTCCAAGGATTGCTGCTTTATAGGTATAAAACTTTTCGGCTTATCGTTCAATAGTTTTAATACAACGGAGGGCTTTGTTTTTTCTACAATTAATGTAGCTACATCACCCTTTCTGAAATTAACGGTGGAAAATGCCTTCAACGTTTCGTTTTTAACCTTAATGAGATAGGTATTATTACCTAATTTTTCCAATATTTTCACATCTATTTTTTCGCCTATACTCAAAAGTGATTTTAAATCTTCTAAAGCAAGTTTAACGTATAGGCCAAGGCTATCTATCTGCACAGACAACCCCCGGGCAGAGTCTTTGCAATTCCTTGATATTTTTGTTTTTTAAGTTCTTCCAAAAAGGAAAGGTTCTGCACTGTTTTGGCCTTACCGCGTATATTTCGCATTTATTATCGGCATTAAGAAAAACACATCTTGTTTCACCCGCGATTTTTAGGTCAACCAGCGCATCTTTTTTGCCGTATTCAACCTTTTTTGTATATAACCTTACAAATTTATCGACCGTTATTTTTAGGTAGTTTGAAATAGACTCTATTTCATCCTCACTCAGTATAACATATCCCTCGCCTTTACAACACAGTGCGCCGCATTTTTTACAGGCACCTTCGTCAAACATATATTCAAACCCCTTTACCTTAATCACTTAAACACCTATTTTTGGACAGATATCGTTTAAAAAACACTCGCTGCACTTCGGATTCTTTGCCTTACATATATATCTTCCAAGCAAAATCAGACCTGCGTAGAATAATATCCAATCTTCCTTCGGACAAATCCTCCTTATATCCTCTTCAACACACTTAGGCTTTTTTGAAGACGATATGCCCAGTCTATTTGCTGTGCGCAGAACATGGGTATCAACTCCTACAGCAGGTATATTAAAACCAAAAGACAGAACCATATTTGCGGTTTTATCTGCAACACCCGGCAAACCCTTTAAATCTTCAAATTTATCAGGGACCTTGCACATATATTTATCGCACAGAATTTGAGAAATACTCTTTAGATTTTTCGCTTTTGTGTTGTGCATGCTGCAAGATGATATAATCTCGTTTATTTCATCTATATTGGCATTTGCCATTTCCTTTGGCGAAGGAAAACGCTCAAACAGTTTTTTAGAAATTTTATTTGCCGTGCTGTCCTTACACCTTGCAGACAAAATAAGTCCAACCAAAAGCTCAAAAGGGTTGTTGAATTCTATCTCTATTTTTGGATTTGGATAATGCTCTTTTATTCTTTTCAAAATCTCATTAAAATTCGTCATTCTTAGAATTCCTATAACTTATTTTTATGGAACAGCCCTTAAACTTATATATTTTATACAGGCTGTTTCTAACATACCTTCTATAATTTTCCTCAATATCTTCTGCCCTGTTTGTGAAAATTACAAAATGTGGCGGGTTTGTTTCAACCTGAGTTATGTATTTTAACTTTACCTCCTTTCCCTTTTTTGAAAATGGCGCATTGACCTTAATAATTCTGTTTAAGCTTTCATTCAGCAAGGCGGTATTTATCCTTTGTGAACAAACCTCATTTACAGCAGCAACACTCTTTAGGAGCCTTGTTGTATTCCTTATCTCTATTGCACTTGTAGGAATAATCTCCGCAAAATTTAAAAACGGCATCTCATATTTTATGGCTTTTATATATTTGTCAAATTCCTCTTTATTTTTAACCAAATCCCATTTATTCAACGCTATTATAATACCCTTGTGTTTTTTTGCCACCAAATCTCCAATCTGCTTATCCAAAGAGGTGACTCCTTCATAGGCATCTATAACAAGTATGACAATGTCAGCCCTATCTATGGAAAAAATAGAAAATATGGATGCAAGTTTGTCAAGGGACTTCTTTGTTCTTTTTCTCCTTATACCGGCAGTATCAACAAGCAGATATCTATGCCCATCAAATTCATATGGTGTATCAACACTATCCGTAGTCGTACCTACTTTGCTGCTGACAACGCTCCTTTCTTCCTTCAATATGGCATTAAGCAGACTGGATTTACCTACATTAGACCTTCCAACGATGGCAATTCTGGCATCGTAGTCATACCTTTCTTCATCCTCCATATATCTATAGAGCTTTTCTTTTAATGCGCTGAGATTCCTTCTGTGTGCTGCAGAAAATTCTATTGCATCGCCAAATTTATAGTAATCGTATATAAACTCCCTATTTTTTACATCACTCTTGTTTATCGTCAATATATATGGTTTTCCACTTTTTAAAACATACTTGAATATTTCTTCGTCCTGTTCACTCACAGGCGTTGTTGCATCAAAAACCACAATAATAATATCACTTGAATCGATGGCAACTATAACCTGTTCATTTATCTTATTTGCAAACTCTCCCTCATTCTCAAAACCGCCCGTATCCACAAAAAGTGCTTCCTTATCCTCTACTGTGCCGTACTCAAATACCCTATCCCTCGTCGTTCCCGGCATATTAAGAATAAGACTCTTGCTTTTTTTAACCAACGCATTAAAAAGCGTCGACTTCCCGACATTCGGTTTCCCCACTATAGCAATTTTACTCATAATCTACCCTTTCACATAAATATTGATATTATACTACTTATTATATGACCTATCAATGAAAGAATTATAATTAATCTCAAAAACTATGATATGAGACCACTGCGTAATCCATATTTCTTATCAAGTTCTCGAAACGAATATGA
>CAZFWO010000125.1:0-4101 GCA_964522785.1 uncultured Desulfurellales bacterium | reverse complement strand
GTCAACTCATTAATATTCTTTTTAAATGTCTCAATAATAGTTTTTGTAGCCTCAAGCTCAGATAAATTTCTTAAAATATTTAAATCTTCCAAATCGACTTTTCTATCAAAAAGAAACTTTGTGACAAACTCTTTCACTTTACCGTACAAGATGTCATAACCGCCGAAAAGTCGCAGTTCTTTCATTATTATTCTTGTAAAATAGCCAATTACGCTTTGATAATTAGGTACAAAATCAGTGTCAAACTCAGTTATATGTGTTATGTCTCCCGATGTTATATCTCTAAAAATAATTTCCCTTTTCTCCTTTTCGCTAAACTCTTTTATAAGCAACTTTTTATGTTGAAAACTCGCAACATCAAGCTCTGAAATATTTTTATATTCACGATAAATTCTCGGAGTTAAAATCGGAATCTGAATATCAAGTTTTTCAATATCTTTACTTACATTTTCATTATCAACCTCAATGACCAATGGGGTTTTTGGTTCCGTCCCTTCGCCCATTTTCTTTTTCTCAAGTTCAACACCTTCACTCTTAATAGATTCCACAAAATCCATAAAGGCATCTGTCCCAACCACACTTACATATTCCGTAACATTCTTAGCCCTATACATTCTTCTTAATCCTCTGCCCAAAGTTTGCTCGGGTAATATATTGCTTTTAGCAGAATATGCACGCAATCCCACAATAGTTGTGACATTTTTTACATCCCAACCTTCTTTGAGCATTAAAACTGAAACAATTGCTTTATAACGATTACTCCAACTGTCTATTGTGTTAGATGCATCTCTAAGTACTTTTAATTCTTTTTCCTTCTTGCCCTTGGCTGTTTCTGCAATCTCTCCATTATTTTTTGTATGAATAACCAAAACGGCATCTTTAAACTCAGGATAAGTGTTCTCAAGATATTCGGCAACATCATCACAATTTTTTGTATCATCAGTCATTAGGAAAAAAACTGCCTTTTTGCCAAGTTTTTTATGTTCGTTATAAGCCTTTTTCCACTCAAGATATCCCAGATGAATATAATCTTTATATTTTTCCGTAAACTTTGAACTCTGATGCTCTTGCAATTTGGCTCTGCTCGCAGAATCAGGCAGCACAGGATGCTTTACTACATCTTGATAAATAGCTTCTACAAGTGGGTAATCTGCAATCGTTTGTACAAAAATAGACCCATTATTGTGTTTTGGAGTAGCTGTCATATCGATCTGTAAAGATAAAAATTTACCTTTCATTTTTAGCCTATTACTTATATCCTCGATTGATTTAAACCACGCAAGTCTTTCATCATGAATATGGTGAGCTTCATCATTAAGAACCATTAACTCATCAATATCACGCACAATTTCACCAAGATTAACCTTAGAATCGCTTGTTTTGGCGACTGGTTTCTCACCTAAGAAATAATCTGATGTATCCTCATCATCAAAACTTGGAATATTGTCTTTGCTGTTATATATGCGTTGTATATTTGTTAAAAAAATATTACCAGCCTTTCTAACAACATTTACATTATCTTGCATATGTATGGTTATTTGAAAATCATCTTTCCAATTTTGTCCTTCAAATCCATTATCCGGAATAATTGGATCTTCTGAAAAGATTTTTAAGTTAGCAAAATCGGATTTAATACGATCCAGTACAATGATATTGGGCGTAATCAATAGGAAATTTCTTGATAAACTTGAGTCTTCCTCGTAGATTTTATGAAAAAAACTCCACGCAATAAGAAGGCTCATAACTTTTGTTTTTCCGCTTCCGGTTGCCATTTTTATAACAAAACGAGGCCAATTTTCTGGAAACATACTTGCTGATACTACACCGGAGCTATCGTAACGCATAAGGTCATACTTATCTTTTACTTTTGCCACTTCATATAAGTATATCACTGTTTCAACTGCTTCTCTTTGCGCAAAATAATATTGAAAATTTACCGCCCCATCCTCTGTTTCCATTGGATGTGCTGTCTGAAACCACCATCTCAACAACGCTTTGCTCGTATTACTTATGCCCTCATAATTATTATCTCTCCATATTTTAACTTCTTTGCGCAATTTATGCACAAGGGGCGGCAGCAGTTTCTCATATCCTTTTTCTCTCAAAGCTTCATCAGCAGGAAACCAGCGGATTGAAGGATTAAGTATATCGTATGGCGATTTAGGGAATTCTTTATGCAGCGCCATTGATCATCCCTGTTTTTATAGATATGTGTATAAATCTATCTACTGCCAATTTAATTTCTCCAATAATTTTGGTTTTCTGTAATGATTTTTATTGAGGTATCCATAAAATCTGCATCATTGGTCAACAAATACATATTATTTGCACGACATAAATTGATAATATGGTTATCATTAAAATCCGTGTTATAATTATCAAGATTAAGCAACTCTAAAAGAGAATCTTTATTATACTCAAAATTAACCGTTGATGCGTATGGAAGAATTTTATTTCTTACAATATTGCAAACATTTTTCCAAGCTTCCTTAAAATCATCGGTTTTTCTGTATTGTTTATACTTAAACTCATCAGATAAGCCATTCCCATTTCTATAATTATTATAAGCAATACGCAAATATCTGTTTACAAATTCAGACATAACAGAAAAATCAATAAATATAGAAAACCTATTTTTTAACAACATTTTGAATGCAGCAGAATATTTTACCTTCAAAAACTCATTATAATTGGCTATGTCACAAAAAAGATAAATCCATATATTGGCATCAAACAATATTTTGCTATTTTTATTCAGTATATCAATATCTTTTGTTTTAACGACAGTAGCCATTTATTGCTCCATTATCTCTCTTATAGATTCTTCAAACTGTTTCGGATTGCTGTAATATGCTTTTGCCGTATCTACAACACGCTTTAAGAGAAGTTTGTCATCATCGCTAATATCCGACACAGAAAGACTATTTTTAATTTTTTCCGCATCAAATTCACCGTATAATTTTCCAATTGCAGTGTTCAAAAAAGCGGATGTAAGCATTTCTACATTTAAAAACGATAGATTGACATTTTTATTCTCTATTAAAGCCTTTTTTACTCGCTCAAACACCTTTTCACCATCTTCTGCCGACACACCGAAAGAATCACCTATAATCGCATATACGCTCAATTTAATTTTATTCATATTCACTCCTAAAAGATTTCCTCAATTATTTCATCTGCAAGCCTATATGAGTTTTGATCGTCTGTTCGAATTGATATATTTACCATAGTTCCGGGGAATTCATTATCAAAGCTTCTTGTTGCTTCATTGCCGTCATCCAATTCCCAAAAGCCTTCATTTGAAACAATTTGTATTTTGCCTCTATTCTTTTTTACAAATTCATACAATAGCGACAAACCTATACCGCCGGAAACACCTTGCTTTGTTGTATGCCTATCTTGAAGCGCCCATTTTATGGCTTGTACGGCAGATAAATTTGACCCAAAAGTATTATTAACAACATTTCTAATGCCCAAACCTGTGTCGGTTATCATAAACTCAATCCGTTTATTGGCTGGGAAAAATTGCCCGCATACAAATATTTTCTCAGTATAACTATGCATTTTTGCGTTAATAAAAATTTCGTATATAGACTCCATTAATTTCTTTTTGAGAGACTTTGTCATATCAGGCAATCCGGATTTACTTAAAAATTTATTAAATACATAATCGTTAAAATATCTATCATCTTTGGATGATAGCACTTGGTATGGTATAGTAGTATCATAATAATCATTAATTTTCCTATATCCAAAAAATGAAAGAAATCCATTTCTTTCCAAAATATTTTTTGTTTCATTTTTGTAAACGGTAAGAGTTACCTCATTTAAATCATCCTGCAATTTAGTCAAAACCGCTCCGAGCATAGAGCATATATTTGCAGAAAACCATCCGTATATACCAATATCTATATTATCTATAAACTTATCTTTGTTTAGTTCATATAGATTTATTAATTGGCTGTATCCTGAAAAATTATTTTCTATATCATTTTTTATATCAAAGTTGCTCATATTTGAACCTCAATAATCTTCATCGTATCGTTACCGAAAATATCAACAACCTTAACAGCAATTTTACGTCGCCCTTTTTCACATTTG
>CAZFWO010000124.1:0-4116 GCA_964522785.1 uncultured Desulfurellales bacterium | reverse complement strand
TGGAAACATATTATTAAAAATAATGGGTTTTTGTGGGTTACTGTGCAGTGGTCTCGCAGTGGTCTCGTAATGCAAATGGAATTGAAAACTAACGGGGAGAGAAATTGCGAACAAAACTTGACAGTATCTTTAATGAGCAATGTCCTTCTTCCTCACCATCCATTCTTGATATACAGGATATCAATAAAGTTTATTTATAAAATGGATGGTAAGGAATTCATCCTTTATTTGCTCATTAAGCACACTAAGGCACAAGATTGCCTTATTTTATCTAATACTTAAATTAAGCTTTATTTAAGATACAGTTTTTGTTTTTTGCGAAAATAGGTGCTGGGTAGATAACCTAATTACCCCGCACCCAATACCCAAAACCACACACTCACACTCACACTTACACCTTAAACTGATTTTTCTTGACTTTCTTGCGCTTTAACGTTAGTAGTAATCTATGAATTTTCTAAAAGAGGCTCAATCAGCTTTAAACTATACAATAGCCAATATATCCTTAGGTAGAGTAATAGTATCACTGTGCATATTGTTTGCCTTCCTGTTTTTTAAACAAATATTTTCAAAACTTATAGTAAAATCAATGAAAAGACTGGCAAAAAAAACAAAGACATCCTTTGACGATGAACTCATAGAAACAATAGAGCCGCCACTTAAATTTTTCATCGCCGCTTTGGGTTTTTACCTTGCATTTATTGCGCTTAAACTTGGAAAGAGTTATAATATTATTGCATCTAAAACATTCATATCCATTATTATATTTTCAATAAGCTGGATATTCTATAGAGCTGACAATATACTATCAAAAACATTAAAAAAATTTTTTGAAAAAAAAGGTTATACAGTAGCTCTGTCTTTTATACCGTTTTTCAGTAAATTTATAAAATTTTCAATTATAGCCTTTGCCTCAGTTTTGATAATTCAAGCATGGGGCTATAATATAGGAGCACTCATAACAGGATTAGGTATCGGGGGTTTAGCGGTAGCTCTGGCAGCAAAAGATACGCTTGCCAATATGTTCGGAAGCATAATGATACTATTCGACAGGCCTTTTACAATAGGAGATTGGATTAAAACTTCATCTACAGAAGGTGTTGTTGAAGATATAGGCTTTAGAAGCACAAAGATAAGAACGTTTGAAAACTCGTTGGTATCAGTCCCAAATTCCCAAATAGCAAATGAGCCTATAGAAAATTTTTCTTTGAGAAACAGGAGAAGAATAAAGTTCACAATAGGTATCACATACTCAACACCAACCAGCAAGGTTCAAGAAGCAGTCGATAGAATAAGAAATATGCTGATAAACCACCCGGATATATACAAGGGTACCATACTTGTATATTTTACGGAATTTGCCGATAGTTCCTTGAATATTTTTATATACTGTTACACAAATACCGCTATATGGAAAGATTATCTCAATATAAAACAAAATGTCAATCTTAAAATAATGTCTATATTGGAATCTATGGGGATAGAATTTGCATTTCCGTCTCTATCCCTATATGTGGAAAAAAATGGACACAGCTCAAGCAATAAATCACCTTAAAAAAGGCTTAAAAGACGGCCTTCACGTATCTTTCAAACTTATAAAAACCATAGTGCCCTTTTATATAATAGTCGACATAATAAGCCATACCACATTTGCAAATTCAATAGGTAGTGCATTACAGCCCATAATGGGCATATTTGGATTAACAGGCAAAATGTCTTTGGCTTTGATAAGCGGATACACTGTAAATCTTTATGCCGCAATAGCCGCCCTTATGCCTCTCAATCCAAACTGGAAAGAAATAACTATAATAGGGTTAATGACAGGCATATCACACAACCTTGTAGTTGAAGGAGCCATACTACATAAAACAGGGGCAAACGCATTTTTTACCGTATTGTTTAGGATTTTGGTATCCTTTATTGCCGGTTTTGCACTAAATCTATTCTTTAAGGTAATGTATGGATAGTTCAATACTTGTGCACAGCGTCGAGGGAAGTATAAGACTGTCAATAAAACTTATATTTATCATTGTTCTGTTAATGGTGGCCTATGAATTTTTGGAAAACAGCAAGGCATTTAAAAAGATATTGGATTTTCTGTACATATTTATCAAACCACTTGGATTTTCAAAACAGGCAAGTATATCTATGCTCACAGGTATTTTTTTGGGCATAGCATACGGCTCTGGAATACTGATATCACAATCTGAGCAAAAAAAATTATCACGATTGGATGTGATGCTTACCGCTATATTCCTATCAATGTGCCATGCTGTGATAGAAGATACGCTTATTTTTGTGGCAATAGGAGGAAACGGATTTTATATTCTCGGAACAAGGATAATCATAGCCGCAATTATGACATATATATTTTATAAGTATTTGAAATATAAAATTAAGTAAATAACAACAAAGATAAAAAATGAAGGGGCTAAAAGATAGCCCCTTTTATAACTCTTAGAAGGTGCTTGTTACTTTAATAAACCGTTTAAAGAACCATCTATCTCGCCAGGCATTGACATATGGGCTGAAAATGCACCCATGCCTGCATCCATAAAGTATAAAGACATTCTATACATTTCCGGTAGCGTCCAGGCACTCACGCCCCCCTTGTCTATAACAACTATTTCTATAGGGAAAGCGCATAGATGATCATACCCTCCTATTTCAAAGGCCTCTTTTTCAAATTTAGCGTTAGATACACCTATAACTACAGCCTTTCCCAATTTGGTTTCATAAACCTTTGTCCAGCCATTTACGTGTTTTGACAAAGACTTATTCAGAGCATTAGTAGCTTCATCCAGACTCTTGAATTTTTTTGAACCTATTCTTGATATTGTATACAGACTCTGTCCCATCATCTGCCAATCACCGATTTCTTCCTCATCTGTCGAATAACCAAAATCCTTTTTTGATGCAGACAATGTGCTAACTGTTAATAAATCTTTTTCAAGAAGCTTTTTTGTAGCTTCAGCTACCTTTTTTAGTTTATTCTTACCCTTTGCAAACGCATCAACCAAATATACAGGATTTGCAAACATAACCTTATTTATATTACCATCCTGCTGCACTCCAACCCTCAAAGGAACAGCGAAAAATGCATATCTACCAGCTTTACTAACCCCATCAAAAAATGCTTTATTCTCAAGCATCAATACGGTTAAATTTTTATTATTAGCTGGATTGACCAGACCAATAATCTTAAAATCCTTAGTCAAAGCTGATTTTACACTCTTAACAACATTGCTGTGCTTTGAAGATTTAACAGTCCCTACCAATTCATAAGTCGTAAGCTCGGCAAAAGAAAGCTTGGATAGAAACAGAACAGCAATCAGAACTAAGAAAATCCTTTTAAACATTCAAACAACCTCCATCAAGAAATTTTCACAATAATATTTTATGTTACTTAATGTGTCAAGTAATAATATCACTAAACTTGCTAAAATAATTTTTACATAAACAAACTTAAGGCCTTCCAGAACCTATTATATAATAGAAATTACCTTTAAATCCGCCTGGATTCCATCTCTATCAGCATCCAACGCACGACCCCACACATCTTTAATGAGACCACTGCACAGCAATAAAATGATACTCTTACAATTTCTTATCAACCCAGCACCTATTTTCGCAAAAAACAAAAACTGTATTCTAAATAAAGCTTAATTTAAGTATTAAGCACACTAAGCACTTTTTGCGTAATGTCAGTTACCATAAAGAAAATAACAGCAGGTTTGTGAGAAATAGACTCAAACAATTGAGCCCGTTACCTATTCTATTTTAAAGAATGTAAACTATTTGAAAGTTTTTTTGCAAAATTAACTTCTTATTTCCTTAAAACTCTATCTATGAGAATGGGTGTTTAGTTCTATTCGTTTCGAAAACTTGATAAGAAATATGGATTGCGCAGTGTCCTTATAAATACTTCTTTGTGCAACTTTGAACCGTCAAGTTTAACCGTTCCCGCATTCTTCCATTTTTTATGTACATACGATATTTTTTATTATACAATTTTTACTTGAATAAATATATTCTTTGTGTAAACCTTTCATTAATATTGTGCAAAAGGAGTCAACTATAAAAAATGACCCTACTCAGTTTTAAAACACCATACCC
>CAZFWO010000123.1:0-4119 GCA_964522785.1 uncultured Desulfurellales bacterium | reverse complement strand
GCTACCGCTTCCTTAAATTCACTATACAAAGCTAATGATTTTCTGTCAAGATACCAATAATAAAACAGTGCAGACATATCCCATTCTTTATTTTTTTTAACTGGCTTTATGAGACCACTGCGTAATCCATACTTCTTATCAAGTTCTCGAAACGAATATGACCCAGCACCTATTTTTGTGTATAAAGTTTTCAAGAAAATAAAAGTTTTTACGAAATAGGTGCTGGGTCATCGTTAAAAAATTCATTCTTGAGTTGAGAGAATTTGATAAGAAATTGTAAGAGTATCATTTTATTGCTATGCAATGGTTTCTTTATAGAGTCCCTTCGGGTCCCTTATCTTAAACAGCCCATTGAAATACAGCCCCATAAATTTAGTCTATAAGCTGAAAATCTTTGATTTCTTTTTCGCTTAGATCTATAAGTTTTTTACTTAAAAGTTTCTCAAAGACTGTTTTATCGCAGACAACGTCGTCGGGCCACTCTCTGCCAAATCCGTCAATTTTGCCTTTATTCGTTGCATCTATTCCTATTATTTCATCAAGCCATATATCTCTTTGGGCATCAATATTATTAACTGTGCGCCATATTAGCATATAAGGATTGTCTATATCATTATGATTTGTGTCTATAAAAACAGCTATAGCTATATGCCTCGAAAGCGTTTTGATTTTTTCAAAAACTATTTTTGCAGGTTTGTTTTTGTTGTATTGTATTATTGTTACGGGATTTGCGCTTTCTATACAGTACTGTTTAACAGCTGTAACACTGCCATCGAGTATTTTTATTTTATCGGTTAGTTTTTCATCACTTAAAATATCTATCTTTTTTTCTACTCTTTCGCCTGTTGCATCAATGCATAATTTCCCGCCCACAAGAGGCTTGGGTGATGAATGATCCAGAGCATCAATAATACCTTCACTGATGATTATGCTGTCTTTTGAGACTCTGTTTAATATGTAAACGGCAAGATTTTTATAATCATCGAGTTTTGGTGCTTTCTCATCAACAAATATGGCATGTTTTACAAAGCTCATTTGCCCGCTGCCCCAAAGCAGGTGTATGATTTGTAGGGAATGCCCAGGATAGCGTGGTAATATTTTGCATAATATGAGATTGTGAAAAACACCATTTTCCGGCATTTTATAGTCTGTTAAATCAGGTGATTGGGTTTTTATCAGCGGTAAAAATATACGTTCAGTTGCCAAACCCATGTATTTATCCTCAGTAGGCGGTTTTCCCACAACTGTTGCATAAAAAATAGGTTTGTCCTTCGTTGTTATTTTTGTAACCTCCATAAAAGGGTAGGGCTCTTTTGGTGTATAATATCCAGTATGGTCGCCGAACATGCCCTCTATACGCTCTTTGTCTGGGTCAACAAAACCCTCTATAACAATATCAGTATCATTTGGTATGTAGATACTGTTTGTTAAACTTTTAACTAAAACGGCTCTCTTTTTTCTGATGAACCCATATAGCAATAGCTCGAACATATCCTGAGGCGCAGGTGCTGTTGCACACCATGTGTATAACGGATCTCCGCCTATGGCTATTGAAACAGGCATTTTTCTGTTTGCTTTTTTGTATTGATGGAATAGGTGGTTGGAGTCCTTGTGTATTTGCCAGTGCATACCGAGTGTTTTATCGCCATAAACCTGAAGCCTATACATTCCCACATTGTTTATAGTGCCGTCCAAGCTTTGAGTATAAACTTGTCCCATTGTTATAAACTTGCCGCCATCTTTGGGCCATGTCTTTAATATAGGCAAATCATACAGGCTGTTTAATTCTCTTTGCTGGCATACTCCTTTTTTGTTAATCCTCTTTGGAAATATGTGGTTTATATCAAATATAAGCTTGATTATACCTATCTTGTCCTTTATTGTTTTTGGAGGTTTTGTTTTTATTAAGTTTTCTATATCTTTTGCTATTTTATCTGGATGTTTACCCATTATCTTTTCCAGCACCTCTTCATTGGCAAATAGATTCATTAAGACGGGTATTTGATACTGCTTATTTAGTATTTTATCCATAGGATGAGTAAAAAGCAGAATTTGAGGCTTTTTCTTTTTTGCCTCTGCGTAGGCAATGTGCGCTATCTCAAGATTAACATCCAGCGGTTCATCTATAATTTTTGTATATGATTTGAGTTTGTCTAAAAAGCTCATGGATTATATATCCAGTGTTGCTCCTACAGATGCAAAGAAAAATCTGTCTTTTAGCTTATTGAACAGTTTTGCACTGACGGTTAATCCTGTACAGTGTGACGCACCGAGCTTCTGAATATTGTATTTATCAAGAACCTTAATTGTTTCATCAATCTGTTCATCGTTTGCAAAACCCAGGTGTGTTCCTCCAAGCACAGCGTATATCTCTTTTTCGCCTGTCTGTTTTATGAAGTGATTTAAAATATTTACTATACCTGCATGTGCGCATCCCAAAATAATGACAAGACCTTTGCTTGTTCTTATTGCCATTGAGTAATCATCCCAAATCTGATCCTGAACAAGTTCACCGTTTTTGTTTTTTACCTTCATTTCAGCATCTATCTTTTCAAAAGCTGTATTTCTTTCAACTTCACCGGATGAGAAAACATTTTTTGCGATTTCTTGATAGTCTTTGTGGAATTTGAAATTAGCCCCCAGACTTTCTAAATACGGTTTTTGGAATTGAACACCAATATATTTTTGAACACCGTCTTTAAACCAGTATCTTTCCGAAAACATATCCGGGTGAGCATAAACATCAAGCGGTGATTTTATCTTTAAAAGGTCAACCATACCGCCTACATGGTCATAGTGTCCGTGTGATAGGTATAAAAACTTTATACTACTTAAATCCTTTTTCAAAGCCAACGCATTATTAACCAAAGCTCTGCCTTGTCCTGTATCGAATAGAAAATTGAAATTATCCATTTCAACAAATGCACTGAAACCATGCTCCCCTATAACATCAAACGGTACGACCACGCTGTTTTCTGCCAATATTGTAATTTTTAACTCCATAGTAAACACCCCCTAAAGTATAAGTATATATAAATATATTTGCAGTTGTTTGTCAAATTTTATATAATTTAATGTATGTTTTGTAGATATGAAGATATGCTTATATTAAATGCAATTATGTCAGAAAGGGTGAATGTATTATTAAGTGTTTTTATTTGATTTAGTAAAAAAACCTAAATAATATATTTTTTCCCTTGACAAATAAAATGATTTAGAGTATTTTAAATTTGAAGCAAAAAGGAGGATTTATTTTATGGCTTGCGAGAAGGATGTAAAAGAAATTCAAGTTAAAGAAGAAAAAGTTAAGGAGGAGGTAAAAGAGATGGAAAGTACACAGGCTGGAGTATTGGTATTAAAAAAAGTACCTGAATTTAAGATGGATGCATACGATGCAAAAACGGGGCACTATACGGAAGTATCAAGTGAGGATTATAAAGGAAAATGGTTTGTTGTGTGTTTTTATCCAGCGGACTTTACATTTGTATGCCCAACTGAAATTGCCGCAATGAATGCAAAATATGATGAGCTTCAGGCGATGGGTGTTGAAGTTTTGGCAGTATCTGCAGATACAAAATTTTCTCACAAGAGATTTGCAGAGACAGAGCCTCTATTGAAAGATTTGAAATTGACAATTGGGGCGGATTCAACTGGTGCAGTTGCAAGGGCTTTTGGCGTTATGATTGAAGATGAAGGTATGGCTCTGAGAGGAAGATTCTTGATAAATCCTGACGGTATTGTTGTTGCTCAGGAGGTTCAGGCTCCTTCCGTAGGAAGAAGTGTGGTTGAGTTTTTAAGACAGATTCAGGCGTGGCAGCATGTATACAAAACTGGTGATGTTTGTCCTGCAAATTGGAAACCAGGTAAAAAAACACTGCCTGTTAAAACTGATATTGAAAAGATGACTGGTAGAGTAGGTGACTATGTAACAGTTGAAGAGTTGCTCTCTTAATAAATTTTTTTAAAAGAAAAACAAAAAAGCCGGACATCAACACAAAGTCCGGCTTTTGGACGATAACTACTGAAATCGCTTTTCCTTTCACTATTATGTTCTCTTTTGGCTGATTTTGCCTTTTATTCATATTCAATCTTTATAAATAAAGCTTAATTTAAGTATTA
>CAZFWO010000122.1:0-4137 GCA_964522785.1 uncultured Desulfurellales bacterium | reverse complement strand
TGAAGCAGGAAGCTCCAAGCCTAGCGTAGCAAGGCGGGAGTAGTTCACCAATGGACAGCCTTGATATTGAAGGAAAATATAAAAAAAAACTTAAAATTCAATTGAACTATAAGAATCTTTTCGTCGAGCGCAAAAACATCATTGCTCAGAATTTATCAGGTGAGATTCATTTGAACTCTCCAAATAGTGTTTCCGGGCAGATTTTATCTGGAGAAATGGCAGCTTTCGACAGATGGTATGTGGATTTTGGTAAAAATTATCTGAATTTTACATTGAAAAACAAACCTATTTTAAAGGCGGAAATTTTTTTAAATAATATCCTTCAATCAAAAATTGAATATACAAAAAGTAAGCGTATAAAATTCCATATCTTCTCGAATTCTTTAAAACGGTTTTTTAAGGTGTTTGTGCAAGATGCTTACTCAGATAGTGCACGATTCTTAGAGTATATAAAATTATCCGGAAAATTTAATGCCAGCGGCGTATACAACCCTAAAAATAGAGGATTTTTTGGAATCTTAAACTTAAATGCAGAAAATATAGACATCAAGAATATATCAGTGCATAGCCTTTGTTTAAAACTTCCAGTAGCATATAACTTCAAAAAACAGTCTGAGGGGTTCTTGAAAATTGATAATATCTCTGTAGATAAGCACTCTTTTAGTGTAGATACAAAAATATACGCAAGAAATAACAAACTGAGAATTGCTTATAGAGGGATTAATGCTGACAATTTTCATATTAATCCCTCGATTATAAATATTGACTTAAAAAATAAACAATTAAAAACGACAGCGAGATTTGATTTCCACGACAAAATGTTCAAAATCAATGGGAGGTTTAAGCGTATTGTTGCGGATAAAGATATGGCTGATTTTTGTGGCGTTGCAAAGATAAATGTATTTGATGGGACTGTTATGGTAAAAAACATACGCTTAGAGGATATTTTCAGACTGCCAGTTTTAAAAACGGATATTTCTTTCAATCATATAAGCCTGAAAAGCATAACACAAGACACAAATTTTGGGTTGATGACAGGTTTTATTGAAGGTTATATAAAAAATATTTCACTTGTTAATTTTACTAATCCCCTATCATTTGATATGCTGATTAAGACCCAAAATGTGAGAGGAGAATCAAAAAAGATAACACTGAAAGCCGTTAACAGCATATCAAAAATAGGGGGTGGATATGCAAGTATAGCTCTTCCGTTTTTTAAAACATTTCCCTATTCAAAGATAGGTTTTTATGCAAAACTCAAAAACGGAATTTTCTATCTTAGGGGTCTCTACAAAGACAATAATAAGGAGTATATTGTTAAAAAGGCTTTTTTGATTGGCGTTAATGTGATAAATATGAATAAAAATAGTTATATTCCATGGGATGATATGTTAGATAGGATAAAACGTGTAAAAAAGGGAGGTTGAAAAACAGCTTATAAATAAATTTAACGTGGAGGGGCAATGTTTTTTAGGAAAATTATTTCTTTAACTATGCTGCTATCTTTCATACTTATGTCTTTAACTGGTGTAGTCTTATACATAGCACCGGAAGGTAGGGTGGCATACTGGACGAACTGGATGTTTATAGGATTAAATAAAACCAATTACAACAACCTTCATACAACTACATCGTTTTTATTCATTCTGGCATCTGTGGTGCATATTTATTTGAATTGGCGGTCAATTGTAAGTTATTTAAAAAACAGACTGAAAAAAGTTGTCGTAATAACGCCGAGTTTTTTGATTGCACTTGTAATAAACCTGTTTGTTTTAGTGGGTACATATTACAACATAGAGCCCATGAAAAGTGTTATTGTGTTTGGGAATAGCATATCAAAAAATTGGTCTAAAAAATATCCTCCACCCCCATTTGGGCATGCAGAGTTATCGAGCTTAAAAACAGTCTGCAGAAGAATGGAGCTGGATTTGGATAGGTCTGTTACGCTGTTAAAAAAACATAACATCAAATTTCAATCAACATCGGAAACGCTTAAAGAAATAGCAGCAAGAAATAACACATCACCTGATAAAATATACGACATAATCAAACCGCTGGAAAAAGAATCGGCTGCACAGAATTCTCCAAAGGGTGTCGGGCGTATGAGTCTAAAGGAACTTTCAAACAGATATTCCATAGATTTGGATAGAGCAGTTAAAAGATTAAGTGCGCGAGGATTTAATGTAAATAAAAATATGATGTTGAAGGAGATAGCAGAACAGAAGGGAATGAGCCCTTCGGATGTATACGAAATTATTAAACAGCCTTAAAATTGTGAATGTGAGGTCTAACAGTGATTGCAATAAATAACGTTTATGTACCGGATTTTCAAAATATGTGTTTTGTTAAGGCAAATGTGGTGATAGAAAAAGGAGTGATATCTGCTATTTCGCAAAAAGCGGTAGAGGCAAAACATGTGATAGACGCCCGTGAGGGGTATCTTACACCTGGCTTGATAGACTGTCATTGCCATATAGAGAGTTCTCATCTTTTGCCGTCAAGCTTCGGTAATGAGATAGTCAAACACGGCAGCCTGTTTGCGGTGTGCGATTGTCATGAGGTGGCAAATGTAAAGGGAAGAGCGGGTGTTGAGATGTTTATGAATGATGCAAAACGGAGTGCGTGTAACTTAAAATTTGCAGTTCCTTCCTGTGTGCCGGCGACAGAATTTGCAACAAGCGGCGGCAGGATAGATGTTGAGGATGTTGAGTATTTTATGGATTTTGATGATGTCGTGGCGTTGGGTGAGCTTATGAATGTACCCGGTATTGTCAATAGAGATGATAAGTTTATGAAGATGATAGATGTAACAAAGAGACACAACAAGAGGGTGAACGGACATGCGCCGCATTTGAGCTCTGATATGCTAAAAAAATATATTGCAGCGGGAGTTGAAGATGATCATGAGAGTGAAACATATGAAGAGTTAAAGGAAAAAATTGAAGCGGGTATGCGTGTTTTCATACGAGAGGGCAGTGCTGAAAAGACAAAAGAAAGTGCGTACAAAATTATAAATGAATACCCCGATAGGGTGATGTTTTGCACAGACGATAAGACCATAGGCGATATAAGAGCGCATGGCCATATAAACTACAATTTAAGAAAGGCTGTATCTTTGGGTATAGAGCCTATTTTGGCTTTGAGGGCTGCTACATACAATGGGCTTAAATACTACGGCTTAGATGAATATAGTGAGATAAAAATAGGTGCAAGGGCATATCTTGTGCTTTTTGACCGTGAATTTAATGTAAAAAATATAATCGTTAATGGTGAAGTCTTTAAAGACACTGCTGTGGAGCATAATATTCCGAATAATTTTCTAAATACAATCAATCTTAATTCTGTAAATAGTATCCCTAAAATTCAGCACAAAAACCTCAGTATGTCTGTGTCAAACGGAAGCCTTATAACCGATAAAGTAATAGTTGAAAGTAATCTGCCGGAGTTTGATTTAAGAAACGATATACTAAAGATGTGTGTATTTGAAAGATACGGTCATAACAATAGAAGTGCATGTAGAATCAAGGGTTTTGGTTTAAAAAAGGGTGCGATAGCCTCCTCTTTGTCTCATGACTGCCACAATATTATTGTTGTGGGTACATCGGATGAGTCTATAAAGATTGTTGTGAATAAAATTATAGATGAGCAGGGTGGTATGGCATTATTTGACGGCGATGAAGTTCATTTTATGCCGCTTGTTGTATGCGGAGTTGTCTCTCTTGAGGATGCAAATAGTGTTGCAGAGGATGTTGAAAAGCTAAAAAAACTTGCAAGAGAATTGGGGTCAAAGCTTGACGATGCATTTGCAATGCTTTCTTTTATGGCTTTGGAGGTTATACCGCATTTGAAGTTAACGGATAGGGGATTATTCGACGTGGACAACTTTAGATATATAGATGAGACCACTGCACAATAGCTCAATAACAATATAATATACTGTTTCTTGTCAAACTCTTTCAACTCAAGGTGTAAGTGTATGTGTGAGTGTAAGTGTAAGTGTAAGTGTCGTAGGTATTGGGTTCTGGGTTTTAGGTGCTTAGGCTCAACTGTTTGAGTCTATTTTTCACAAATCCGCTATTATTTTCTTTATGGTAACTGACATTACGCAAAAAGTGCCTTAGTGTGCTTAATGAGCAA
>CAZFWO010000121.1:0-4166 GCA_964522785.1 uncultured Desulfurellales bacterium | reverse complement strand
TAATTATGAATAAGTATAATAATTGGCTATTTTTATTCAAGTAAAATTATTTTGTTTTTATCAATTTATTCTTGAAAAAATAGGCTAATTGTATATACTTTGATGCAAAAGTAAAAGGTGGAGGTGCGTTTGTGAGAGTTGCAATCAATGGCTTTGGAAGAATAGGAAGAGTGTTTTTTAGAACAACGATTGGTTATGATAACATTGATATTGTTGCTATTAATGATTTAACCAATGCAAATATTCTCGCCCATCTATTAAAGTACGATTCTGTTCATGGTGTATTAAAAGACCACGAGGTAAAAGCAGATGGCGATAGTATTGTTTTTGATGGTAAAAAGATAAGGATTTATACAGAAAGAGAGCCAGAAAAGCTGCCGTGGAAAGAGCTTGATGTTGATGTTGTATTGGAATCGACAGGGCTATTTAGAAGTAGAGATAAAGCTGAGGGGCATATAAAAGCTGGAGCTAAAAAGGTCGTAATATCTGCACCTGCAAAGGGTGGTAATGTACCAACCGTTGTTTTAGGTGTTAATGATAGCAACTTTGATTTCAGAGGGAACGATATAATATCAAACGCGTCATGTACAACTAACTGTGTTTCACCTATTGCAAAAATCTTGCATGATAACTTTAAAATTATTCATGGTTTTATGACCACAATACATTCATATACAAACGACCAGAAGCTTCTTGATCTGCCTCATACGGATTTAAGAAGGGCAAGGGCTGCTGCTGAAAATATTATACCTACAACAACAGGGGCTGCAATAGCTGTGGGTCTTGTTATACCGGAATTAAAAGGCAAACTGGATGGCGTGTCTATAAGGGTGCCTACACCAAATGTTTCTTTGGTGGATCTTGTTGTGGAGGTTAAAGAAAATGTAGAGCCCCAAAATATAAATAATTTGATAAAAAAAGAGAGTGAAACAAGCATGAAAAACATTATTGAATATACTGAAGAGCCTATAGTTTCAAGGGATTTGATAAACAATCCGCATTCAAGCATCTTTGATGCATTAAGTACCATGGTTGTAGACAGGAATTTGGTTAAAGTACTTGCATGGTATGATAACGAATGGGGATACTCCTCGAGGCTCAGAGATTTAATACTGAAATTAAAGGATTATGTATAGATGAAATATATAAACGACATAGATATAGCAAACAAACGTGTTTTTATCCGCTGCGATTTAAATGTGCCACTTGATGAAAACGGTAATATTACAGATGACAACAGGATAAAGCAGGTTCTCGCAACCATTGAATATGCAATAGACAATAAAGCAAAAGTGATACTTTCAAGCCATCTTGGTAGGCCCAAGGGCAAGAGGGTGGATAAATATTCACTTGCTCCTGTTGCGAAGAGGCTTTCTACGTTATTGAACAGAAAAGTTGATTTTATTGAGGATTGTATAGGCAATGCTGTTTTGGAGAAAGTAAACTCGATGAAAGATGGCGATGTTATTCTGCTTGAGAATTTGAGGTTTTATGAGGGTGAGGAAAAAAATTCGTGTGATTTTGCAAGAGAGCTTTTAAAGCTGTTTGATGTCTATGTAAATGATGCATTCGGTGTGTGCCACAGAAAGCATGCATCTGTTTATGCTCTTGCCAAGATGGCGAATATTGCCGTTGGTGGTTTTTTGTTAAAGAGGGAGATTGAGTATTTTAATAGGGTTTTGAATGCAAGTGAAAAACCATTTGTTGCTGTTATAGGCGGTGCAAAGGTTTCAGGTAAACTGGAATGTTTAATAAATCTGATTGATAAGGCGGATAAGATAATTATAGGCGGTGCTCAGGCTTTTACATTCTTAAAGTCCCAGGGATATGGTGTGGGAAAGAGTCTTGTTGAGGATGATTTATTGAAAACAGCAGCAGAGGTTATGAAAAAAGCCAGGGATAAGGGTGTGAAGTTTTATCTGCCTGTGGATTTTGTCTGTGCGGATTCTATTGAGGATACGTTAAATTATGAGATAAAAACATACCAGGAGATACCTGATGATAAAATGGGGCTCGATATAGGTGAGGCAAGTTGCAAACTTTTTGAAGAGGTTTTAAATGGTGCGAAAACCATTGTTTGGAACGGTCCTATGGGTGTATTTGAAGTTGATGCTTTTGCAAACGGTACAAAAAATATAGCCAGGGCAATAGGAAAGAGTAGAGCTTTGAGTGTCGTTGGCGGTGGAGATACTGCTGAAGCTGTTGAAAAGGTTAAAGAAAGCGAAAATATGAGTTATATTTCTACAGGCGGCGGTGCATCCCTTGAACTGCTCGAGGGAAAAACGCTTCCCGCGATAGAAGTTTTAGAGGAGAAACAATGAGGAATATAATAGCTGCCAATTGGAAGATGCACTTTGACATCAACGAGGCTGAAAATGTGGCAAAACAGATGTCATCCTTGGGAACATTTGACGGCGTTGATATTGTTGTGTGTGCCAGTTTTATTCATTTGGACAGACTCAATAAAATTTTTAAAGAAAGCACTATAGGTTTGGGTGCTCAGAATATGCATTTTGAAGAAAAAGGTGCATTTACGGGAGAGGTTTCTCCATCGATGCTCAAATCTGTTGGCTGTGAGTATGTTATCTTAGGGCATTCGGAGAGAAGACACATATTTGGCGAGGATGATTTGTTTATAAACAAAAAGGTTAAAAGTGCTATTGAACATGGCATTAAGCCCATTTTATGCATAGGAGAGACACTTAAGGAAAGGGAAAGTGGCGAGACCTTTAATGTTATAGAAAGTCAACTGGAAAATAGTTTAGACGGCGTTAATTTTAGTAGCGTGATTATAGCCTATGAGCCTGTTTGGGCTATAGGAACGGGTGTGGCTGCGGATAGAAAAACCATAGAGGAGATGCATGGTTTTATTAGAAATTTGGCAAAGGATACGCCCATTCTCTATGGTGGCAGTGTTAAGCCAGGCAATGCGGATAAACTTGCTGAAATTGAAAACGTAAATGGATTTTTGGTTGGCGGCGCATCGTTAATACCGGGCGATTTTAAAGATATAATAGAGAAATTTATAAAAATTAAAGGGGTTTAAATATAATATGCTTAGCATACTTATTATTTTACAGGTTGTGTTGGCTTTTGTAATTGTTTTTATTATCCTGTTACAAAAGGGTAAGGGTGCGGAGATGGGGGTTTCCTTTGGAGCAGGTGCTTCAGATACGCTGTTTGGCTCAAGCGGGCCTATGCCGTTTTTGGTAAAGGTTACCTGGGTATTGGCATTTTTGTTTATGCTTAACTCAGGAGGTATATCGTACATTGTTTATAACTCGAATACCGCATCCATTGTAAAAAACAGTTCAACCACCAACCAACAAATTCATATAAAAATTCCCGCAAAATCAAAAAAAGAAGAAACAAAGGGTGCCCCTATAACCAAATAGATGCGTATTGTCAGAGCACTAATACTGTTTGTCGTTTTATTACATTTTGGTAGTGCTTATGCTAATAAGATTAATTTTTCTTTGAGTGCCCAGCCTAAAAGATTGATTCCTTTTTTGGCTACAGATTCAGCAAGCGGTGAAGTATCCTCATATATATTCAACGGCCTTCTTAAGTTTGATAAGGATATGAATATCGTTTGCGATTTAGCAAGGAGCTATGAGGTTAAAAATGCCGGAAGAACCATAATATTCCATTTGAGAAGAAATGTCTTGTGGCAGGATGGTGTTCCTTTCAGTGCCGATGATGTTATATTTACATACAGGACAATCATAGACAAAAGCACACCAACTCCCTACGCAGGAAAGTACAAAATCATAAAATCCATTAACAAGATTGATAACTATACGGTTGAGGTGAATTATCCGTATCCATTTGCGCCTGCACTCTACTCATGGATGATGGGTATTGTGCCAAAGCACATATTAAAAAAGGAAAAGAATATAGCAACAAGCAGCTTTAACAGGCATCCTGTGGGAACGGGTTCCTATATATTGAAGGCGTGGAGAACATCACAGTATCTTATACTTAGATCCAATAAAAAATATTTTATACACAAACCGCACATAGATGAAATATTCTACAGGATTATACCCGATAAAACCACGAATCTTCTGGAACTCAAAAAGGGTGGTATAGATATGATGAGTTTAAGTCCTCTTGAGTACAGATATGAGATGAACAACTATATAAAACAGAACTACAATGTTTAC
>CAZFWO010000120.1:0-4167 GCA_964522785.1 uncultured Desulfurellales bacterium | reverse complement strand
GTTTCCAAAAGTTTCCGCTCCAAAGCCAATTTACTATAAATTAGATTCAACATTAAATGATATTTTCACAGAAACTATCAGACTTTTAACAGATGAAAAACAGTTCAAATATTCCAGATATACACCATTGCTTTATTTAAAAGAGGAATTATCAGGCTTTGAGAAAACAGGCCAGAAAAATATGGGCGGATTTATGAAAATTCTGCTTGTTAAAAGATTAGAAAGCAGCTTCTTTGCTTTTAAAAATACACTAAATAGATTTATCAAATCCTATGAAGATTTTCTAACAGCTTATGAAAAAGGTGTTGTTTATATCAGTAAAAAACATTGGCAAAAAATAATGGCTTATTTTCTTGATGACAATTTTGATGCTATTCAACATCTTATTGATGATGAGAAAGCTGAACAGTATCCAAAAAGCAGTTTCACGGAGCAACTTGAAAAAGATGTTAAATTCGACCTAAAAACCCTACGAAAAATACAGAGTCTGTGGTCTGAAATAGACTATGACCCAAAACTGGACAGTTTTATCGAGCAGATTAAAACAGATAAAATATTAAAAAGCAATAAGCTCATAATATTTACAGAGTCAAAACAAACTGCAACATATTTATCAAAAAAAGTAGAAGAACGGTTGAATGAAAAAGTTTTAGTTTATCATGGCAGCTCAACCGAAAAAGACTTAAAAACAGTAATTGCAAACTTTGATGCAAAGGCATCTAATAAAAAAGATGATTATCGTATTATAATAACGACAGAGGTTTTATCCGAGGGCGTAAATCTGCATCGCTCCAACGTTGTGATTAATTATGATATTCCCTGGAATCCAACAAGAATGATTCAAAGAGTAGGAAGAATAAATCGTGTTGATACTAAATTTAAAGAAATTTACATATATAATTTCTTTCCAACCGAAGAAGCAAACAGCATAATAAAATTAAAAGAGGCAGCTGTTTCAAAAATTCAATATTTCATTGAAATGCTTGGCAATGATGCAAAACTACTCACAGACGGTGAAGAAGTGAAATCCTTTGAACTCTTCGATAAACTGACCTCAAAAGAATTTATACTTGGAGATGAGGAGTCTGAAGAAAGCGAATTGAAATATTTAAAGATTATTGAAAATATCAGAGACAACCACAAAGAACTCTTTACTCAAATAAAGAACCTGCCTCAAAAAGCAAGGGTGGCACGAAAAATAACTTCAAAATACGAAAACCTTGAAAATTCTCTCTTAACTTATTTCAGAAAAGGTAAACTTGAAAAGTTTTATCTATCCAATGAGCAAGAAAGCATAGAGCTTGATTTTTTAACAGCTGCAAAGCTGTTTGAAGCAACAGAAAAAACGAAAATACATAAGTTGCCAGAGAAGTTTTATGAGTTGTTAAAAAAGAACAAATTAAAGATAGATGAAGATTTAAATATGGATATAATGGAACAGGCAGCACCTCAAAAAGGCGGAAGGGATAATGCCATTAGGATTTTAAAGATACTAAAATCAAAAGAGATGAGACGGTACGATGGTTTCACAGATTTAGATGATGAATACCTAAAAAGCGTCAGGAAACTGATTGAGGATGGCTCGATGCCAAAAACTACTGCCAAAAAGATATTTGAAAATCTAAAAGGCAAGACCGAACCCAAAGAAATCCTTCTGTCTATAAAACGGAATCTGCCTATACAATTATTGAATTCAGCACAAACAACAATGAATTTTTCTATCAATAAACCAACAGAAGTAATTCTGTCTGAATTTTTGCTAAAGTAGGAAATTTATGAAATTAACGGAAGCCAAAAATATTATAAAAGATGTTTTTGAGAATAGATTTGATAAAGAAAGATATACATACTTTATAAGAAATTTACTAAAAGATTTTGAAGAAAAAACCTTTGGGGCAAACGGTGCATATACAGGCAATTTCATACCTAAAGCATATCAAAATATAATCCGTAAAATGGAGCGGATAGGCAAATTTGAAGACAACGATGAAAACATAACAGATATCTTGATTGTTGAGCTTAAAAAAGAGCACTCAATTGAATTTGCAAGGACAGCGCAGAGAAACTTTATACGGTGGTATTTAAACGGTTCTCGAGGCGGAGAATTAAAAGATGCTGCATTGGTTGCTTTTTATACACAAAACTCAACAGAGTGGCGTTTTTCCCTCGTTAAAATGCAATACAGCACCAAAACAGGTAAAGATGAATTGACGCCTGCCAAACGATCATCTTTTTTGGTTGGAGAAAAAGGCAAAAGCCATACGGCTCAACAACAGCTTGTTCCACTACTTCAAGATGACAATCCGCCAAGTCTATATGATTTGGAAAAGGCTTTTAATATTGAAACTGTCTCAGATGAGTTTTTTGAAAAATACAAAACTCAATTATTCAACCTAAAAGATGAATTGGACAAAATTGTAGCCAGTGATGAAATAATAAAAAAAGAGTTTGAGGATAAGGATATTGACACTCTTAATTTCTCAAAGAAACTGCTTGGACAGATTGTATTTTTATACTTTCTTCAAAGAAAAGGCTGGCTTGGACTTAAGCAGAATCAAGTTTATGGAGAGGGTGATAAAAATTTTCTGAGAAAACTTTTCAACGATGCACAAAACGAAGGAAAAAACTTCTTTAATGATTATCTTGAATTTCTTTTTTATGATGCTTTAAGTAAAAAACGAACAACCGATTTTTACGAAAGATTTAACTGCCGTATTCCTTTTTTAAACGGCGGTTTGTTTGACCCTATCAATTTTTATGATTGGGAAAAAACAGATATTGTTATACCAAATTCAATATTTTCCAACAAAAGCAGTGAAAATGAAGAGGGTGATGGAATTCTTGATGTTTTTGACCTCTACAATTTTACAGTAAAAGAAGATGAACCGCTTGAAACCGAAGTTGCCATCGATCCTGAGATGCTTGGTAAAGTGTTTGAGAGAATGTTGGAAGTGAAAGAGAGGAAAAACAGCGGGGCGTTTTATACCCCAAGAGAAATTGTGCACTATATGGCACAGCAAAGTTTGATACATTATCTTGAAAACCAATTAGGTGAAATAATTCTGAAAGAAAAAGGGCAGCAAAAGATTTTTACAGACACTCAAGAAAAAGGATTAATAAAACTTCCATTCAAGCAAAAGGAATTTGAATCCTTAAAACAAGATTTGGAGTTATTCATCAAATTCGGTGAACATATTATTGAGGAAAACAGAGCAATAGAAGAAGGAAAACTAAAAAACGGTGGAAAATATAAATACGATATACCAGAAAGCATTCGCAAATATGCTTCCTTAATAGATAGAGCCCTCGAAAATATTAAAATATGTGACCCAGCTGTTGGTTCCGGGGCATTCCCCGTTGGCGTAATGAACGAAATTGTTAAATTACGTAACCTGTTAACCCCGTTTGTAATCGATAAAAACAATAGAGATAATTATAATTTCAAAGCCAATGCCATTGAAAATTCAATTTATGGTGTTGATATAGATATTGGTGCAGTTGAGATTGCAAAACTACGTTTATGGCTTTCATTGGTAGTTGACGAAGAAAGAATAGAATCAATAAAGCCACTGCCCAACTTGGATTATAAAATTGTTTGCGGAAATTCTCTGATTAATATTCCAAGGCAAGTATCTTATGAATATACAGAAATTAGAAAACAAATAAAAGAAAAGATAACTCGATATTACAGTATTACCGACAAAAAAACGAAACAAAAAGAAAAAAAAGACATAGATAACAGAATACAGCAACTTCTTAAATCAGTTTCTAAAATAGCGCAGCATGAGATTAATTTTGATTTCCGCCTTTTTTTCCATGAAGTGTTTAATGGAAATGGTGGTTTCGATGTTGTAATTGGCAACCCACCGTATATTAAAGAGTATACAAACAAGAATGCATTTGATGGATTATATGCTCTTGAATGCTATCAAGGTAAAATGGATATTTGGTATCTTTTTGGGTGCAAGGCAATCGATATTTTAAAGGAAAAAGGAATTTTATCTTTTATTGCTACAAATAATTGGGTTACAAATAGTGGTGCTAAAAAATTTAGAGATAAAATATTGCAAAATAGTAGTTTAATTGAATTTATTGATTTTAAAGATACACTCGTTCCCTACACGACGCTCTTCCGATCATCGGAAGAGCGTCGTGTAGGGAAAGAGT
>CAZFWO010000119.1:0-4180 GCA_964522785.1 uncultured Desulfurellales bacterium | reverse complement strand
ATATTGTATTGAATTATTTTATTTACAATCTCGATGTGTTTGTATATATTTTTTAGGCTTATAAATTTGAAGCATTGACTCAAAGTGTGTTCAATGCAAAATTGAGGGATATATGAATTTTCATAGTGTTGCCACAGTCCATCTAAAAAATTTTCACCGTAATTTCGAGTCAATCTCAAGCTTTGTAGGTAACAAAGTAAAAATAATACCCGTAATAAAAGCAGATGGATATGGACATGGAATGATTAGAATAGCAAGGGAGTTGCATGATTATAAAAATATCGCATCTCTCGGTGTAGCACATATCAAAGAGGGAGTTATACTAAGGAAAAACGGCATTACACAAAACATACTCGCTATGAGCTGCCTCGACTCGTTTGATATGGATATGATGGATGAGTTTGGCATAACGCCCGTCATCCACAGCCTCTATCTGCTCAAAAAACTTATAAGCTACGCCAGAATGCACAATAAAAAAATAAATGCTCATCTAAAATTTGACACAGGCATGGCAAGACTGGGCATAAGAAAAGAGGATGTTGAAAAAGCGGTTGCTTTATGTAAAAAAGAAAGATCGTATATAGAGATAGAGGGATTGATGAGCCATTTTAGCGATTCAGAAAGCGATAAAGATTGGACATTAAAGCAAAACAGTGTATTTAAGAATATAATAAAATTTATAGAAAACGAAGGCTTTGAACCTAAGTATATACATATAGCAAACTCAGGAGCTATACTACAATACAGAGAAACGCATTTTAACTGCATAAGACCCGGTTTAATAATGTATGGATATACTCCAAAAGCGGATTTAAAGAAAGTTATTGACTTAAAACCTGTTTTGGATATAAAATCTCAATTGATTAGTATTCATAAACTTAAGAAGGGTGAGGGAATAAGTTATGGCAGAACATTCACAGCACCACACGATATGTTAGTTGGCGTTGTTGCTTTTGGCTATGCAGATGGTCTTTTCAGAAGCCTATCAAATAAAATGGAGTGTCTGATAAATGGCAAAAGGTGTAAAAGTATAGGTACAATATGCATGGATATGTTCATGTGTGACATTACAGGCATAGATGCCAAAGTGTCAGATGAGGTTGTTATTGTGGGAAATTCAGGCAAGGAATCAATAACAATAGATGATCTGTCTCATCAAAGCGGTGCTATAAATTACGAAATTTTAACAAATATAGGTAAAAGTATAAGGGTAAAAAGGGTTTATAAGGATTAATATGTTCTCATTATTGGAAGCAATAGGCAACGGAACGCTGAACTTTTTACAGGACTTAGGCGGTATAGTAAAACTGTTGTATAGTACAATAATCTCTGCTTTCAGCGGACCTATAAGGATACACGAAACATTCGAGCAGATGTATTATGTCGGTGTAAAATCAACATTAATTGTTTCTCTTACATCAATTTTTGTAGGTATGGTTGAGGCGTTACAGATATACCACGGATTTCACAAATTCGGTGCAGAAAATATGATTGGATATACAGTTGCAGTATCACTGGGAAGAGAGCTTGCACCTGTTTTAACAGCTTTAATGATAGTAGCAAGAAGCGTATCTGCAATGGCAGCAGAACTTGGAACAATGAGAGTAACTCAGCAGATTGATGCCCTTGAGGTTATGGCTGTCGATCCTGTAAATTTTCTTGTGGCACCCCGCGTTATAGCGATGACTGTTATGTTGCCCGCTCTGGTTATTATCTCCAATGCAATAGGCAACATAGGGGGGTATTTTGTCGGAATAGGTATATTGCATTTAAATCCAACAGCATATATTAAAAACATACAAATATATATAGATATGAGCGATTTAACTTATGGACTTATAAAAGCAGGTGTATTCGGGTTGATAATTTCTTTAATAGGCTGCTATACTGGTATAAATACAGAAGGTGGAGCCAAGGGTGTGGGTAACTCAACAACAAAAGCCGTTGTAGCGGCAAGTATTTCAGTGTTAGTAGCTGACTATTTCTTAACGGCATTTTTATTTTAATATGATTAAAGTAGAAGAATTAAAAAAAAGCTTTGGCAGTCAAACTGTCTTAGGCGGTGTAAACTTAGATATAGAAAAAGGAAAGATTACGGTAATAATAGGCAAAAGTGGCACAGGAAAAAGCGTTTTGCTAAAAAATATAGTCGGATTGATAAAACCCGATAGTGGAAAAGTATTATTCAATAATAAGGATATAACTCCTCTGAACAAAAAGGAGCTAAACAAAATAAGAATAAAATTCGGTGTACTGTTCCAGGATGCAGCCCTGTTTGATTCGCTTAACGTATTTGGAAATGTGGCCTTTCCTGTTATTGAGCACAAGATGATAGATAGAAAAGAACTAAAAGAATCCGTTGCCAATACACTAAAACTTGTGGGTTTGGAAAATATAGAGAACAAAATGCCTTCTGAGTTATCTGGCGGTATGAGGAAAAGAGTGGGCCTGGCAAGAGCCATTATAACAAATCCTGAAATTGTATTTTTTGATGAACCTACAACGGGACTCGACCCAGTTTCAGCAGTGGCTATAGCCAACCTGATAAAAAACATGCAGCAGAAACTTGCCACAACATGCTTTATAATCAGCCATGACCTATCTCTTACATTTAATATCGCAGATAATATAGGATTATTAGACAATGGAAACATTGCGGAATTCGGCGATAAAGAATTCTTCTTAAATTCCGATAATAAGCTGATTAAGGATTTTTTAAATGCTTACAAAATAGGAGAAAATTATGAGAAGTAAAAAATTTGAGATTATAGTCGGACTGTTCGTCCTTCTGGTTATAATTGTTCTCGGCTGGCTGACAACACAGATGGGCACATTCAACCTAAAATCAAAAGGTGTGTATACGATTTATGCACCCTTCAATGATGTTGCCGGCCTTGATATAAACACAAAGGTCAAGGTTGCCGGCGTAGACATAGGCGTTGTAAGAAATATAGGCCTTAAAGGTTCAAAAGCTGTAGTGAATCTTGCAATATATAAAAAATACAGAATACCCAAGGACTCTACAGCAGCCATAAAGAGCAAAAGCTTGCTTGGTGAAAAATTTTTAGAGATTAAATTCGGGCACTCAAAGGAATTCTTAAAACAAGGTGATTATATACTGCGCACAGAATCTGCAACGGATGTTGGCACTTTGGTAAATAATATAAACAAAGTATTTAATCAACAAAACAGGGAAAATTTATCAAAAGCCATAAAAAGAATAAACTCATTAGGTCAACATTTTGATGATGCAATTCAGGAAAACAGGGAGGAACTCAAAGCAGCCATACAACAAGCAAATGCAGCTATGGATTTACTTCAAAAGATGCTTGCCCAAAACAGATCTGATGTAAGGTTAGCCATAATTAATGCCAGAGCTTCCATGGAAAAATTAAACAAAACACTCAATAATCTTTACTTTATGACGGACAAAGTAAAACAAGGCAACGGCACATTGGGAAAACTTGTTAATAATGATGAACTTTACGATAGGCTTAACGATGCCTCCGGCAGTATAAAAAATATAAGCGGCAAGATAGATAACGGCAAGGGCACGCTCGGCAAACTGGTTAATAATGATTCGGTATACAACAATCTTGACGAAACACTGAAATATATAAAGAGATATCTTTCAAGAACAAATAGAATAATGGTAGATGTTTCAGCTAATAGCGAGTATCAATTCAGAAAACAAGATTCCAAAGGTTACATAAGTGCAAATATATATACAATGCCCGATAAGTTTTATAGAATAGGTGTTGTAAGTGAAAAAAATTATAAAGACAGTGAAAATCCCTCAAGAAACAATGATACAAAAATGAGATTTATAGCACAAATTGGTAAAAAATACTATAACCTGGCTTTAAGGGGCGGCATAATGGAATCAACCTTTGGAGTAGGAGCTGACTACTATATGCTTAATGATAAATTAAAATTCAGCGTTGATGCTTTTGATTTCAATCACGATAACGATATAAGGGATAACAATGCCCAGCTCAAAGCTCAACTGTCATACACAATTTTAAGGCATTTTAATATATTCGGCGGTGTAAATGAAATACTTAATTCCAAGAGCCGTTCAGGATTTATCGGAGCTGGAATGGAATTCTCAGATGATGATCTCAAATACCTTGTGGATAAAGTGCCTACAGGTGCAATTAAATAGCTGACATAACAAGAC
>CAZFWO010000118.1:0-4230 GCA_964522785.1 uncultured Desulfurellales bacterium | reverse complement strand
ATTAGCCAAGGTTTTAGCTAATAATTTATTCAAAAAAGAGGCTGATGGTGGTTTTTATCCCCTTTTATCTTCTTCTTTATTCTTTTCTCTTCTTTAGTTTTTATCCACTGTTACAAAAAGCCCGCACTCCTTTTTATTGTTGATTAAAAAATGATGAAATGATATCTTTATTAAAAAAGTAAGAAGGAGGAGAAGATGAATAATCCTATTATAAGTTTGAGCAGATTTATGTTGGAAGAACAAAGAAAATACCCTTCAGCTCTTGGCGATTTTACGCTTATTTTGGAGCAGATAGCGTTTGCTGCAAAAATAATATCAAGAGAGGTAAACAAAGCTGGCCTTGTGGATATACTGGGCAGCGCTCACACACATAATGTTCATGGAGAGACACAGCAAAAACTTGACCTTTTTTCAAATGAGCAAATGATAAAAGCGCTTGACCCTACGGGAAAGGTATGTGCAATGGCGTCAGAAGAGATAGAGGATGCGATACCCGTAAGCGATAAAAGTCTGGAAGGAAAATATGCTGTGGTTTTTGACCCTCTTGATGGTTCAAGTAATATAGATGTAAATGTGAGTATTGGTACTATATTTGGGATATACAAGCGATTAAAAGGCGATAATAATTGCATTAATTCTCTTCTTCAGAAGGGTAAAGAACTTGTGTGTGCAGGTTATGTAATATACGGTTCAAGTACAATGTTTGTCTATACTACAGGCAACGGTGTGAATGGATTTACACTTGATCCCAGTGTGGGCGAGTTTTTATTGTCGCACAAAGATATAAAAATTCCTCAATACGGTAAAATATACAGCATAAACGAGTCTAACTATGACAGATGGCCAAAAGGTGTACAGGAGTACGTTAAATTTATCAGAAACCATGACGAGAGAGAGTATACTGCACGCTGGATTGGTTCGTTTGTTGCTGATTTTCATAGAAATCTTTTGAAAGGAGGGGTGTTTCTGTATCCTGAAAACACTAAAAATCCCAATGGAAAATTGAGATTATTGTACGAAGCAAACCCTATGTCATTTGTAGTCGAGCAGGCTGGAGGAGCATCTACAGACGGCAAACAGAGGATACTTGATATTCAGCCAAAACTACTTCATGAAAGGGTTCCGCTGATTATAGGCTCGAAATATGAAGTTGAGATGTATATGAAGTATAGGGAAAAATACGGATAGATAGATATATATGAATATTGTTATAGCTGGCGCAGGACAGGTAGGTTACCATATTGCAAAACAGCTAAGCGAAGAAAAAAAGAATGTGGTTTTGATAGAAAAAGATAGAGATAAAGCTGCCTTTGCTTTGGAAAATCTTGACTGTATCGTTATAAATGGAGAGGCAACGAACATAGATACATTGGAAGAAGCAGGGTGCAGTAAAGCCGATATGTTCATAGCTGTAACCAATTCAGATGAAATAAATATTATATCCTGCCTGATTGCATCGAGCAAATTTCATATAAAGAAGAAGATAGCACGATTAAGGAGCCTGGAATATATAAAACAGTTTTATCTATCAACAGATATAGGTATAGACTTTATAATAAACCCTGAAACTGAGGCCGCAAAGGGCATAATAAACTCGGTAAATTTTGGAGCATCAAGCGATACTATAATATTTGAAGATATAGATATTCAAATGAGAGGGATATATATAAACGACAATTTCCCCCTTCTTGATAAGACTATAATAGAGATAAAAAAACAGATTAATAAAGAATTCATTATATCGGGCATAAAAAGGGAAAAAGGGGAACTTGTTATACCGAATGGATTTACAAAGGTTGAAAAAGGGGATTATATTTATATAGTAGCAAAACAAAGGACAATAGATGAAATTTTAGAAAAGATTGGAAAGGCAAGATTAAAGGTTAGAAATATTGCCATATTGGGCGGAAGTAAAATAGGAATTATGGCAGCCAGGGGGTTAAATGGCAGAAGAAGAAATATAAAGATTATAGAGAAAAATTACGAAAAGTGTAAGGATATAGCGAAAGAGTGTGAACATGCTGTTGTAATACATGGAGACGCAAGCGATGCAGATATTTTTGAGGAAGAAAATATAGGAGATTTTGATGTAACAATATCTGCTACCGGAAATGAAGAGATTAATCTATTGTCGGCGTTATATTCAAAAAATATAGGCGTAAAAAGGTCTATCGCACTTATAGACAAACCCAACTATATGACTATGGCTAGTAAACTGAATGTTGATGCAGTTGTTTCTCCGAAGATATCAACCGTAAGCAGTATTCTAAAATTTATAAGAAAAGGTAATGTAGTGGGGCTTTATTCCATATTCTCAGGTGAGGCAGAAGCACTTGAGCTGTCTATATCAAAAACATCAAGCCTGGCAAACAAGGCTATTAGGGATGCCGGCCTCCCGAAAAACGCATTAATAGTTGCCATTAGCAGAAACAATGAGAATATAATACCAGACGGAAATGTAGTATTAAGGGATACTGACAGATTGGTAATATTCGCGAAAAAAGAGGATATACCCACTATAGAAAAGATGGTATAATGAATTTTAGCATAATCTTCAGATTTTTATCCATATTGGTGCTTATAATATCTGGGTTTATGCTTTTCCCTTTGATGTTTTCTGTATATTATAGTGATGCTGCATGTTCTGGTTTTATTATGTCATCTGTTATAGGTTTTGCTATCGGCTTAATGGGCATAACATTAATAAAGGGTAATAACAGGCAACTTTCAAAAAAAGATGGTTTTCTTCTTGTTTCTTTAAGCTGGATAACGGTTGCATTTTTAGGGTCTCTTCCTTACATGTTTGTAACTCATATGACTTTGACCAATGCATTTTTTGAATCAATGTCTGGTTTTACAACGACTGGAGCGTCTATTTTAACAAACATAGAAGCAATGCCTAAATCTATACTGTTTTGGCGTTCATTAACGCATTGGTTGGGTGGTATGGGTATAATTGTTTTAACCGTGGCTGTATTGCCCATGCTTGGTATTGGTGGAATGCAGTTGATAAAAGCCGAATCTCCTGGACCTACTATGGAAAAAATATCCTATCGTATAGCAGAAACAGCAAAATATCTTTGGCTTGTTTATTTTCTTTTGAGTTTTATAGAGGCTGTGCTTTTGTTGCTTGGAGGGATGGATTTGTTTGATGCACTGACGCACACATTCGGTACAATGGCTACGGGCGGATTTTCAACGAAGAATACGAGTATTGCCTATTTTCACTCTGCTTATATAGACTGGGTTATAATTGTATTTATGTTTTTGGCTGGAACAAATTTTTCACTACATTTTAAGCTGCTATTAGGGAAATTTGCAATTTTTAAGGACGATGAATTTAGATTCTATACCTTTATAATAGTTGTATCAACATTGCTTGTCACATTAAATATTATGTCTCACTATAAAAGTTTTACCGAGGCTTTGAGATATGGGGCATTCCAGGTGGTATCTATCATGACAACAACCGGATACGCAACTGCTGATTATACAAAATGGCCTCATTTTGCACAAAGTTTATTGTTTGTATTGATGTTTGTTGGAGGATGCTCTGGTTCAACAGGCGGCAGTATAAAGGTAATAAGGATATACACTCTGTTAAAACAATCTATTAATGAGATAAAGTATCACATACATCCGAACGGCGTATTTGCTTTGACTATCAACAAGCAGTTGATAAGAAAAAATATCGTTTATTCTGTATCCGGTTTTTTCTTTTTATATATTACGATATTTTTCGTAGTGGCTTTGGTTGTATCATTATTTGGTGTCAATTTGATTACATCGTTGTCTGCATCTGCAGCCACACTCGGTAATATAGGACCTGGATTTGGTAATGTGGGCCCTGCTTGTAACTATGCAAATTTACCCGTCATTGTAAAGTGGATTTTGAGTTTTGCAATGCTTGTAGGAAGACTCGAAATTTACACTGTTTTTGTTTTACTGACACCGACATTTTGGAAAAAATAGAATAAGAGATTATGAGACCACTGCGTAGCAATAAAATGATACTCTTACAATTTCTTATCAACCCAGCACCTATTTTCGTAAAAAACTTTTACTTTCTTAAAAACTTTATCCAAGAAAATAGGTGCTTAGGTCATCGTTAAAAAATTCATTCTGAGTTGAGAGAATTTGATAAGAAATTGTATAGCATTATTTCATCACGATGTAGTAGTCTCTTAGTGTGCTTAATGAGCAATGTCCTTCTTCCTCACCATCCATTCT
>CAZFWO010000117.1:0-4344 GCA_964522785.1 uncultured Desulfurellales bacterium | reverse complement strand
GAAAGGCAGATTCTTCTTAATAAAACCCATAAATACGGCAATGATGATGATTATGCGGATAGCTTGATGAAAAATGTATTTAATGAATTTTTTTCATATATTGACGGAAGGAAAACCTATAGAGGGGGTCAGTTTAGGATAAATATGCTTCCTACAACCGTACATGTCTATTTCGGTTCTGTTTTGGGTGCAACGCCCGATGGAAGGAAAGCCTATGAGCCTATCTCAGAGGGTATATCGCCCGTTCAAGGAATGGATAAAAATGGGCCGACAGCAGTTATAAAATCAGCCTCAAAAATGGACCATATAAAAACAGGTGGCACGCTTTTGAATATGAAGTTTACACCGGATTTATTAAAAGACGAAAAGGGTATAAACGGTGTTGTTAGGCTTGTAAGGACATATTTTACACTTGATGGCCACCATATTCAGTTTAATGTTGTTGATGCTGAGACTTTAAAGGATGCACAAATTCACCCTGAAAACTACGGCGATTTGATTGTTAGGGTGGCAGGATATAGCGATTACTTCAATCATTTAAACGAACAGCTGCAAAATGAAATCATTAAAAGAACAGAGCACGAAGTAGTTTGAAAGATAAACGGTTTTAAAAAATGGCAGATTGAATAAAAATGTACAATAAAAATAAGAAATGATGTTGCATTGTTTTTAAAAAATGTATAAAATAAAAATACAGTGTTTATCTTCTGTAGAAAAAAAGGTTGAAAGTTGGTTTTAAAAAAAAATGATAAGGTGTAATTCTAAGGAAAATTTTGCAGATAAGTTTAAATTTTCCCTTTTCTTTATTAACTTCTGAGGGGAAGGAGTGTGAAACCCCCTTTATTATGCTATCTATATAAATACCAAAAAACATCCAAATTTCTTAAGCAATTCTTTTTTTTAAAATTTAACATAAGACATTCGCTTTATACACTCCCTTTTATCAGTAACATATTTTCATATAATAAATTGACAGAAAAACAGATGTCTTTACGGAAAGCCGTTTTAAGTTTACCGATACTTTTTATAATTCCATATCTCAATATCGTAAAGACTAAAAAACAATTAAATTAGGGAATTTAAATGAAAGATTCGCAGATGTTTGGCATATTGGCTAACTCCTCTATTGCGGGCGCTTATATATACCAGGGAAAGGACGGAAAGATAGTCTTTGCAAACAAACATCTTGCAGACATGCTCGGATACAAAAAGGACGAACTTTTGGGCAGGAGTCTGTTTGATATCTATGCAAACAGCAAAGAAGAGCTTCAAGGGTATGTAAATAAACGCATTAAAAAAGACTCTTCACCCGAGCATCTCAACTTCACTTTAATGTCAAAGACCGGCAGATTCATTTATGTGGAAGAGCTTGTGCATAGCATTGATTACAATGGCAAAACCTCAGGGCTTGTGATTTTAATCGACAAGACCAAAGAAAAATCATTTGAAAAACTCTTTTATGCGCTAAGTCAAATTAATCAGATTGCAATAAGAACAGAGGATGAGGATGAGCTTTTGATACAAATATGCAGCCTGCTTGTCGATACTGTTGGTTATTTTGCGTTATCCATAGGTTCAGTGGATGAGACTACAAAACTGTTTAAAATAAAATATGTAAAATCAAAGTCTAAGGAGCTGGAAAAAACCCTTAAAAAAACCGTTATAGGCGTTGACCCGAACACGCCCTACGGCAGAGGCAGCGTATCAAAAGCCTACGCAACCGGTAAGGTAATCCTTCTATCGGAAGTAATAAAGAAAGCAGATATGGATTATTGGCGAAAAGAGCAAAGACGTTTTGGTATCTATTCCGCCTGTTCCATACCGATATTCAAAGACAATGTAATCAAATATATCTTATTAATCCATGATAATGTAAAAGGTTCATTCAATCAGGAGCATCTTCATCTGCTTAATGAAATTCAAGCGGATATATCTTTTGCTCTGGGCAAAATGGAAAGACGCAAGAAATTAATAAAACAGCAAGAGCAGCTGAAAATACAATCAAGAGTATATAACACACTTTATCATTTAAATAGAATTTCTATGGAATCCAAAAACGAGGATGAGTTTTTAAAGAATCTTCCATCTATATTCACTGAATACTTGGAAGCAGATGTTTCCTTTATTGCTAAAATTAAAGAAGATGCGCTTGATATTTCATACAAATCAATAAAAGACAGTTCAATAGAAGAGTTTTTAAAAGTTGTTGAGGATTTGTTGAACAATCCGCCAAAAGAGCTAAACAAAAATAAAATACCGTTCATAAAAGCTTATAAAGACAAAAGGGTTTATCTAATAAACGATCTGCCTAAGTATGGTTCTTCCGTCTTTAAACCCTACCATAAGGTTTACAACATTAATTCCTGCTGCGCATTGCCTATAATAAAGAGTGGCAAAGCTATGTACAGCATATCCTTGCTTTCCAAACACAAGAATCTCTTTAATGCATCAATTTACAATCTATTGAACGCCGTCTGCAAAGAGATTGAATTTATCTTAGACAGGTTCGAACAGGATAAATTCGCACAAATGATGAATATAGCTACCAGCATAGGCTTTGATTTTATTGGTATAGCGGACGAAAATTTCAATTTTATTTACATAAATAATAAGATGAAAGAAGTTTTACAATACACCGAAGAAGAGCTATCTGAAAAACACAAAGATATGTTTTCTCCTAAATCTATGGTCAGAGGTAAAGCGAAAGATTTTTATAAAAAACTGCAAAATGGTAAATCAATATCAGATATAATGATATGGAATGTGAAAAATGGAGGTTCGATAAAGGTTTTTGCAAATATTGTACCCTACAAATTAGGGAATGATGTTTACTATATAACAAGTGCAAAAGATATAACAAACGAATTATACCTTCAACAACATGTAGAAAACGTTGTAAATTATGATAGCCTAACACACCTCATGAACCGAAATACTTTTAAAAAAGAAATAAGCAATTTCATTAAGAGAGCCAAATATGAAAATCTAATTGGTGTCATATTTATCATCAACCCCATCCGTTTTTCAAATATAAACCAGGCTTTCGGATTTGAGGCTGGTAACGGCATACTGATAGAGATATCAAATAGATTAAAAAACTTCTTAAGGGAATACGACACTATAGCAAAGCTTGAATCCGACAAATTCGGCATTCTCTTAAAAGATATAAAGAATGAAGAAGATATATTTGTCATTATTGTTAAACTGATTAACAAACTCTCAGAGCCTTACGTAATAGGCGATAAAATCATTAATATATCATTCAATGCCGGAGTAAGCATATACCCCAAGGATGCAGAGGACACAGAGATGCTTGTGGAGAGGGCTGAGATTGCCTTATTGGATGTGAAGCACAAAGAAGAAAGCCTTGGTTTCTATAAAGAAGAACTCAAAGAGATAGTTCAAAAAAAGATAAAGTTAAAAAGCGCAATGTCGCAAGCACTAAAAAATAGAGAGTTTATTTTATACTATCAGCCCTACTTTAATGCAAAAACCCGCAAAATAGAAGGAGCAGAGGCTTTAATAAGGTGGAAGAAAGAGGGTAAAATTGTTCCTCCTATGGAGTTTATCCCATACCTTGAAGAAACAGGCATGATAAGCGCTGTTGAAGACTGGATACTTGAGAAGGTATCAAGCAAACAAAAACAGTGGAAGGAAAAAAAGATAAAGCCCATACCCGTTTCTATAAACATATCTCCAGCAAGCTTTACAAGAAAAGATTTTGCAGATAATTTAATATCAAATACCATGGCATTGGATGCTGACCCCAAGCTCATAAACCTTGAAATTATAGAAAGACTCTTTATAGACAACACAGACTACGTAAATTCAACGCTGAATAGGCTTAAGCAACACGGTTTTAAATTTTCTCTGGATGATTTCGGAACAGGCTATTCTTCACTTTCCTATCTTTCTTCTCTGCCTATAAATTATTTAAAGATAGATATTTCATTTATAAGAAAAATGCTTTCTGATAGCAACACAAAAGCCATAGTGAAAACTACTATATCTCTTTCAAAAGATTTGAATTTAAAGACCATAGCAGAGGGTGTTGAAACAAAGGAGCAGTTTGACATGCTAAAGAGTATGGGGTGTGATTATATACAGGGTTATTACTTCTCCAAACCCTTACCTGAAGAGGAGTTTGAAGAGTTACTTTTTAATACTTAGATGAAATTGTTTTGTCAATCTTTTTGCAAAATTGTTAAAACCCGTTTCCAGCCCTATGGATGTTTAAATTCCACACTTTAATAGGTTGATATCATTAGGTAGAATAAGGCAATCTTGTACCTTAGTGTGCTTAATGAGCAAATAAAGGATGAATTCCTCACCATCCATTTTATA
>CAZFWO010000116.1:1942-4417 GCA_964522785.1 uncultured Desulfurellales bacterium | reverse complement strand
TTAAGGAAGCGGTAGCTCTATAAAATTTATTCAAAATGCAGATTATCACAAAATAGTGGCTAAAAAGGCATTTATGGTAACTATGTATAGTGTTTTAAGGTCTAAATTGGTAAAAAGGATTAGATTTAATGAAATCGTGGTTTATAGTATATAAAAGCGCAACTCCAATAAAGAGTTAGCTGATAAAAAATGAACGAACCGGATATTGTCAAATACTGTGATTTAATGGAAGAAATAAAACGACGCATAAGTGTCATTGATTTTTTCTTGTCGGGTGCAGGCCACGCACTTTTTGAGCCCACTACGATAGAATCAATGATGTTGCAGATTAGAAAAATTCTTGAGCTCATAGCTATGGCATCACTGGTAGCTAATAAAAAAGTTTACTCGAAGGTTTACTCTAATTTTGCGAAATCATGGAATGCAGAGTACTTATTGAAAGACTTAGCCAGAGTGAATCCAGATTTCTATCCAAAACCTGTGGTCGAGTTATCTTCAGAAGATCCAAGGGTAAAAAATCAACTTGGTGATAGGGGAAATGATTATTTAACAAAAGATGAGTTTATAAAGGTTTATAAAAAGTGTGGCGCAATAATGCACGCAAGCAACCCGTTAGGACGAAAACCGAGCTACGAATACTATAAAAAAATCATTCCAGAATGGAGAGTTAAAATAATTAATTTGCTCAATAACCATCAAATTAGGTTGCTAAATGATACAGGCTTTTATCTTATACATATGAAAGAAGATAGAGATGACAAAGTTCATTTCTACAAGTTTGAGGCCATTGAGAATATCAGCAGCTAACAGGGCAAATCAACACAGACTGGTTAACGCTCTATTCCGCTTACGCTACACTCTACGGTAACCATCCGGTTATTTGCAGCGTTAGACAACTCAAAACAATTAGAAAAATTCACTCCAAAACTGCATTGTCAATAATGGGCTAAAATTAATTGTTTTTGGACTTTTAAAACAATATATGGTAGATTTATTTAAAATTTATTATTTATCTGTTTGGCTCGGAGGTTGAGATGGAAAAGAAAAAATTATCTTCTTTGCTTGCTCAGGCTGATATGATGAGATTTAAATTGTTGGCTATAATAGGAAAAAATGACAATAAGAAAAGTAAGATTATAGATTTTCTTACTCACTACAGATGGAATTTGGTTGATGTGGGCAAGGAATTAATTGATTTAAAGGAAGATTTGGATTCTAACGATGAAATTAGCATAGAGTCATCGACAAAAATAAAAGAATGGTTCAACTCAAAACCTAATAATATCATACTTACAAATGCCAGCATCCTTTACCATGAAATGTTTTTAAAAAGTTCTCCTATTGGTGCGTTTAAATACAATTCAAGAAATAAAAATTGCGTCATCTTTTTAGAAGATGAGAAAAAATTGGGTAATAGGGTATATTACGGACAATACGGCAACACTGATTACTGGGAAAAGGAAGTTGATGATATTATATTAGTAAACATAGATGATATTGATGATGAATTTGAGTCTTTAGACAAAGATGACTACGTTATGTCAAATGAAAATTTACCCGAAAATGCAATAGGCAAATACTTCAACTTTGATGCCATTAAAGATGTTGTTGACATTGACACAGATTTAAAAGACGAAGAAAAGAAAAAATATATAGTAAGCAGCTTTATTATATCTGATACTCTGGAAGAACAGATTCTAGATTTCTTTGATGATTTAGAAAAACCGACACATAAAGTAAGAAATATTATAGGTAATTATGGAAGTGGTAAGTCACATCTTGTGGGTTTTTTGTCTGCAATAGTTGAAAATCCTCAACTGTCAAACTATATCAGAAATGAAAAAGTAAAAGAGAGAGTGCAAAAATTCAATAGGAAATTTTATATAGTCAATTTTGAACTACAAGCTGGGCAGGTGGAGCTAAGAAGGTGGTTTTTTGATAAAATTTCCACGCAGCTTAAACAAAAATACAATATAGACATACCAAAGATAGATTTAAAAGAAGATTATGACGATAAAGAAAATATTGCAAAAATTATGGAAACAATAAAACATCATGCCCCTAATGCGGCTCTGTTTGTTGCAATAGACGAAGTATCTGATTTCTTAATGGCCAAGCAGAAAGAATATATGCGTCAGGATTTGCAATTTTTAAGAGTTGTGGGACAGGTTACAAAAGACCAGGATTTGATGTTTGTGTGCTCGATGCAGGAAGATGTTTTCAGCAGTCCTAAATTCAAAGATATAGCAAGTGATATTTCAAGAGTAAGGGAAAGGTTTCAAAACATAATAATACCCAAAGAAGATGTGGAAAAGGTAATAGCGGAAAGAATAGTGCCAAAATCCAAAGAACAAAAGCTGCTGTTGGAGCAAAAGATGGCTCCTTATTCTGAAAAATTTGAAGAAATAGGCAGGGATATAGATGCATATATAAATCTTTTTCCAATTACTCCGTTTTTAATAGAAATGTTTACAA
>CAZFWO010000116.1:0-1842 GCA_964522785.1 uncultured Desulfurellales bacterium | reverse complement strand
GATGCATATATAAATCTTTTTCCAATTACTCCGTTTTTAATAGAAATGTTTACAAACTTGCCATACTTTGAAAAAAGAGGCGTTATCCAGTTTGCAATGTATGAGATTAAAAAAATTATGGCAAAACCATTCCCGTACTTTTTGACTTTTGAAAAAATATACGATTTATTGGTTAACGACCCCAGCAAAAAACATCTTCATGAGATAGAAGAAGTTAATAAAACACTAAAAGTTGTTGAAGAAAAAATTAAAGTTATGGAGCAGAGATTTCAAGATGACGCTTTAAAAATAATCAAGGCTTTAGCTGTCCTTTTTTTATGGGAAAAAGACACCAAAGGCACAACAGCAATTGATTTAGCTAATAAGCTGATGATTATGCCTCAGAATAAGGCTTTTTCGCCGGCGGATTATGTTGCCATGATTATAAAGAAAATAAGAGAAGTTACCGATGGCGAATATATAAAAATCAAAGAAGATAAGAATACGGGTTTAAGATTTGTAAAGCTTGAGACAAAAGTTGGAATAGATCCTGAGGAAAAAATACAGCAGAAAGCAGATGCTGTTTCTCAAGATGAGATGGAAAATGAGTTATTTGTGCAGCTTAGAGAATTACTCGAATTAAATCAAAAAATGCCTGATATATTCGAGGATGAATGCAGCTGGCAATCTGTAAAATCATACAAAAAAGGAATTATCGCTTTCCAAAAATCAAACAACAGTTTGGACTATGATTTAAAAGATGAAAACTATGCAATAATTTTTATCTCTCCAGGCTACAATAAAGATGTAAAAATTTTTAGCGACATTCAGTTAGAGATAAAAATTAAATTGGAAGGTGTGGAAAACATAACTCTTTTAAGAGAGATAGTTGCAATTAAACAGCTGATGGATAGCGGATTTCAAAAAAGTATAATGGAGAGGAAATTAAAAGAAAAAATTGAGGGAAGAAATATAGCAGGAACTTTTCAGAAAGGTTTTATGCATAGAATAACAAAGCTTATTCTCAACTATTCAGAAGCAAAATTAAACAAAAACACCATAAAAATAAATAAAATCGTTTCGGATAAAAATTTTGGCTTAACTGAAATGTTCGAATCTTTAAAAGCCAATCTGTTTGATAAACTTTTTACTCAACAATACCCGCTTCACCCTAAATATTCTGAAAAATTTTCTTCCCTTTCTATAATGAATAGTTTGGATGATATTTGGAACAATCTTAGAGGTAGCGACTTTAATAATCTAAAATATAATACAAAAAACTTCTTGAAGTCTTTAGATTTGCTTGATGCAAATGGATATCCAAGTTTGGCAAATTCAAAAGTATTAGAATATATACTGCAAATAATCAGGAAAAATTCCGATAAAGTGACTAAAATTGATAATGATATAGCAAAACCTTTATCAAACTCCGAATATGGCTTGGAAAAAGAGGTGGTGTATTTTATTTTGTCATTTTCTACGCTGCTTGGAAAAACAGTTTTGATGGCAAAAGGCGGCATAAACATTGATATGGATAATATATACGAAAAACTTACATCCTTAAAGTCATTTGAGAATATTATTTATGTAAAACTTCAAAAAGAGCAGTCATTTGATTTTGCTGCAACACTTTTAAATGTTTTTGGCTTAAATGGTCAAGAAATCTTAAGCAGTCATACAAGGATAAAGGCATTCAGGGAATATAAAGAAACGGTTCATTCTGTATTGGAGAAATTGTCTCTCATAGACGATAAATTAAAACAGATAAAACAAAAACCAAAGGTTTATATCAATATTGACGAAATAAATAATATTATAGAGGAAATTTATAGTATTGAATGGGAAGAGCTTGACATACAGAAC
>CAZFWO010000115.1:0-4439 GCA_964522785.1 uncultured Desulfurellales bacterium | reverse complement strand
ATGCTGCATTTATTGTTGCAGACGTAATTGCCTCCTCAGGCATCATATTCATCATAAGCGTTGCAAGCGTAATAATAACAGGCATCGATTCTGTGTATGAGCTCCCGGGATTGCAGTCTGTTGCAATTGCCGTTGGTATGCCGTAGTCTATTATCTTTCTTGCCGGTGCAAAACCTTCTTTCAGGCTGAATGCCGTTCCCGGAAGCAGAGTGGCTATGCTGTTTCCCTTCTTCATAGCTTTTAAACCCTTATCCGTTATCTTTAAAAGATGGTCGCACGATACCATATCAAGATTACCCGCAAGTTCTGAACAGCCTATGGCTTTTATTTCGTCTGCGTGAATCTTGGCTTTTAGTCCTGCATCTATACCGGCCTTAAGTATCCTTTGCGTCTCATCAGGCGTATAAACACCCTCTTCACAAAAAACATCTATAAATCCTGCAAGTGAGTTTTCTGCTATGTAGGGTATCATCTCGCTGATAATTATATTTATGTATTTGTTTTTGTTGTTCTTATACTCAACAGGTATGGCATGTGCACCTATGAATGTGGGTATGATTTGAGCCCTACCGGAATTATTCACTATCTTTATAGCTTCAAGTATCTTTATTTCATTTTCAAAATCAAGACCGTATCCGCTCTTTGCCTCAAATGTTGTCGTACCCCACTCAAAAAACAGATTAACGCGTTTAAGGAGTTCAGAGGCAAGTTCATCAACACCTGACTGTCTTATCTTTTTTACGCTGTTTAATATGCCGCCCCCTGCATTGAGTATCTCCATATAGGTTTTCCCCTCAAGGCGCATCTTGAATTCATTCTCTCTTGTACCCAAAAAAACAGCATGCGTGTGAGGGTCAACAAATCCCGGCAAAACCGCCCTGCCCTGTGCATCAATTATCTGTTTTGAGTTTTTTATATATTTTTTTATAAGATCATCAGTTATACCAACATCTTTTATTAAGCCATCCTCTACAGCCAAAGCTCCGCTTTCTATATAATTTAGATTTAACATATCACTCTTTGTTTTGGGGCTTTTTATATCCGATACCCTATACAAATTGGCGTTTATTATTAGTAAATCCAATAGCTACACCTTTTTTAGTTTCTCTTTTACAACATCCTCTATGAGACTGTCATCTGCAATCTGGGGTATAGTAATAAGTCCATTATGTTCCTGATTCCACTGATTTGAAACCTCCATTGCATTCTTGTTTCTTGCCCATGAGCGTCTCGATACACCAACCATGACATCCCAGTCAAGTGCCCTTTTTATAATCCTGTCAACACGATCTGAACCATCGAGCACAAGACCGAAACCGCCGTTTATCGCCTTTCCGATACCCACGCCGCCGCCGTTTGATAAAACAACCATACTCATACCCCTTGCAGCATTGCCGGCAAAACAGTGGACAGCCATATCAGCCATAATATTGCTTCCGTCTTTTATGTTTGATGTTTCTCTAAAAGGTGAATCCGTTCCGCCTGTGTCGTGATGATCACGCCCAAGCATAACAGGTCCAATCTCTCCTCTTCTTATCATTTCATTGAATTTCAGCGCAATCTTAACCCTGTTTGGTGCATCTGCATAAAGAATTCTTGCTTCTGTGCCGACAACAAGTTTATGATTTTCTGCATTAACAATCCAATGATGATTATCCCTATCCTGCATTCTTCTGTTTGGATCAATAAATTCGCTGGCAGCTTTATCGGTTTTTTGAAGGTCACCGTGTTTTCTTGATAAACAAACCCATCTAAACGGCCCATATCCGTAGTCAAAATACATAGGACCCATTATGTCTTCAACATAGGACGGAAACACAAAGCCCTCGTCCGTTGTCTGCCCGTTTTTTGCAACCTCTTTCACGCCGGCATCAAATACAGCCTTTAAGAAGCTGTTTCCGTAATCCCAAAAATAACCGCCCCTCTGTGTAAGTGTTTTTATAAGTTCAAAATGTCTTCTTAATGATTTATTTACATATTCAATGAATTTAGGATGATCTTTTTTTATCAGTTTTCTCGATTCTTCAAACGTCAAACCCTGCGGCACATATCCGCCATCATAAGGCACATGACATGATGTCTGGTCGCTTATAAGTTCGGATTTTATGTTGTGTTCAACCATATACTCCAGCAAATCCACAACATTTCCGTGATATGCTATGGAAATGCTTTTACCCGACTCAAGATACTCTTTTGCGGTGTCAAATACCTCTTTTAGATTGCCACTAACCTTGCTGACCCAGCCCTGTTTATGTCTTGTTTCTATTCTTGATTTATCCACCTCGGCGATAATTCCCACACCGCCTGCAATTTCCACAGCTTTTGGCTGAGCTCCGCTCATTCCGCCAAGCCCTGAGCTAATAAACAGATGTCCCGATAGATTTTTATCCCACGGAACTCCCAAAAACATCCTTGCTGCATTGAGTATTGTTATAAATGTGCCGTGAACTATACCCTGAGGTCCTATATACATCCAGCCGCCTGCAGTCATTTGACCATAGTTCGCAACACCAAGCTGGGCTGCGATATGCCAATCGTCTGGATTATCAAACAAGCCAACCATCATTGAGTTTGTATTTATTATTCGAGGTGCTTCCTTGTGTGACGGAAACAGACCCAAAGGATGGCCTGAAGCCACAACAAGCGTCTGTTCATCTGTCATTATTTTTAAATATTCCTTAACCAGACGATACTGCATCCAATTTTGAAACACCTGTCCCGTCTCACCGTATGTTACAAGTTCATAAGGATAAAGGGCTATCTCAAAATCCAAATTATTGTCTATCATAACCTGAAAGGCTTTTCCCTCCAGCGTATTTCCTTCATATTTATCAATGGGCTTTCCCCATATTTTCCCTTGAGGTCTATATCTGTATCCGTAAATTCTGCCGCGGTTTATCAACTCATCCATAAATTCGGGTGCGAGTTTTTTATGAAGATATTTGGGGATATATCTTAAAGCGTTTTTAAGTGCCAATTTTGTTTGATATTTGTTCAAATTAAAGTATCTTGCAGGAGCTCTTCTTATGCCCTCTTGAAAGCGAGGATATTCGGGCAGCTCATCGGGTAGTCCTATCTTTATTATACCTCCCATTTTCCAACTCCTTAAACAAAGTTTTAAAAAAGGGGCTAAAGCCCCCTGTTTCTTACTTGGACGGCGGTGTTATAATATTTGTATCTGTTACAACGCCGTAATATGTAAATTTTGAATCCACAACCCTCTGAATTTGAACTGGTTTTAAGACCTCTCCAAGTTTGTTAAATCCCTTTATTTTGCCTGTAATACCGTTTATATCCTTAAGATCTGCCAAAGCATTTCTTATCTTTTTGGAGTCTGTGCTCTTTGCTTTTTTTATTGCCGCTGCAAGTGTATAAACAGCGTCAAAGCTGGATGACCCTACCATATCAGGCTGCATTTTGTACTGTTTTATATACTGATCCATAAACCATTTTGCTATAGGTCTTTTATCATTTCTGTTTAGATCTGTTGTAATGATTGTTCCATTGGCAGATTTTCCTGCAATCTTTAGAAACATAGGTGAATCAAAACCCTCTTGTCCAAGCAGCGTTGCTTTAATACCCAAGCCCTTTGCCTGTTTTACAGTTAGCGCACCCTCTGAATAGTAGCCTGTGCAATAGATTAAATCTGGATTGAGCGCTTTGATTTTTGTCAAAAACGGCGTCATATCCTTTTCGCCCAGAGCAAATGTCAAATTTGCAACTATCTGAGCGCCGTTCTTTTTGGCTTCATCAATAAATCCCTTTGACAATGATTTTCCAAAATCGTTATCCATTGTTAAAACAGCTATTTTTTTGGCTTTGAGCATTTTTGTTGCAACATATCCGCCTGCAGCGCCCTCCACTTTTGCTAAAAAGCCTACTCTGAACACATAATTGCCTGCTTTTGTAATATCGGGATGTGTAGCATAAGCAACAACAAACGGCTTGTGATATCTCTGAAAAATAGGAGCGGCAGCCCTTGTGGGTGTGCTGTATGAGCCGCTTACAACGCCCACAACCTTGTCTTCCTGAATGAGTTTTCTTGCTATGGTCACAGCCTGCTGAGAGCTTACAGCATCATCATAAACCACAAGTTTTACTTTTTTTCCATCAATTCCGCCTGTTTTGTTGATTTTTTCAACAGCAAGCATAGCTCCGTGTTTTGCACTTGCTCCGTCTGCTGCTGCAAATCCAGTCAACGGTGCAAAAAATCCGATTTTAATTATACCCGAAGCCATAGAAAGACTACTGAAAATCAGCGTCAACAATAAACCCAGTAAAACACTCCTAAACTTCATACGCAAACCTCCTAAAACTTTTTTAAGACAACATCCCGTCAACCAGCCTAAAAATAATATGTGCAGCAAGCCTTGATGTTCTATCGTCAATATCCAAAGCAGGTGCAACCTCTGCAATGTCAAAACTTGTGACTTTTTTTG
>CAZFWO010000114.1:0-4442 GCA_964522785.1 uncultured Desulfurellales bacterium | reverse complement strand
AGCAGCTGCAAGAAAACATACGGATTCTAAGTTATATTTGCCAAAGAACAAAACAACCGTGATATCTATATTTGGCTCAACACCAGCAAGAATCTATGGATATGATTCTGAAAATCCGTTATTTTTTGATACAAATCAGGATGCGCCTTCAAAGGTTTATATATCAAAGAGTGTGTGTAGAAATCTAACATGTATTAATAAAAACGCAAAAACGTGTAAAAATGTAAGATGTTTTGAAAGCATAGATACAAAAAAGGTTGCAAATGACGCTGTAAATTACATAATAGACGCATGAGTTTGCTGCTACTCATTTTGTTTGCATATTTTTTGGGCTTCATTACAGCTATTCCTATAGGCGCAACACAGATAGAAATAGCAAAGCGTTCTTTAAAAGGATATGTTATATCAGCGCTGATGGTAGCTCTTGCCTCATCTCTGTCTGATGTTATGTATGGCACAATAGCATTTTTTGGCATAGCTCCATTTTTAAAAAATGAAATGGTAATTTCTGTATTTCTTGCAGTTGGTATTGTTGTATTGATTGTCCTGTCTTTCTTTACATTCAGAAAAAGCCAAAAAGATACAGACACAAAATCAGATGATAAATTTCTAATCAACAAAAAAATGTCGTTTATCGTTGGATTTTCTCTTGCCGTTACAAATCCTCCCGTTATTTTTTGGTGGCTTGCAGAGGTTCAATTTGCAAAAGATTTCGGCATATATACACATTTCAATACAACTGCATATATTTTCTTTCTGCTATTTGGAGGTTTGGGCCTTTTTTCTTATTTGAGTTTTTTGTCTATTTTATTGCATAAAGTCAAGCATTTTGTGTCAGAAAAGATGGAAAAAAGAATAAATCTCGTTTTGAGTATACTTCTTGTTTTTATCGCTATATATTTTTTAGTAAGACTCATCAGTGTCTTGCATGGCAAGAGTATTGTGTGAAATAAGTATAAATCAGTAAATTTATATATTTACAATCTAAAGTTGAAGAATTGCTGAAAAAGGCTGCTCTGGAGGTAAAACTTAAGGACCCGTTTATTCAGATTAAGGAACTGGGTAATTTCTCAATTTCCTACAGAATTGCGGGGTTTCTATCAAACATTAAGTTACTTTTAACGGCAAAATCGGATTTAAGAAAACAAATTATAGATGTTTTGCATGCAAACGGCATTGAAATAGTTTCGCCGACATTTATGAATCAGAGGCAGATGCCGTATGATAAGAAAATCATGTCGAAAACTACACATGCAAAAATAAGAACAACAACGGTAGATGAACAAAACGTCCCTGAAAATATAATGAGACCACTGCATAGCAATAAAATGATACTCTTACAATTTCTTATCAAGATTTTCTCAACTCAAGAATGAATTTTTTAACGATGACCCAGCACCTATTTTTGTAAAAAACTTTTACTTTCGTAAGAAACTTTATCCACAAAAATAGGTGCTTGGGTTATATTCGTTTCGAGAACTTGATAAGAAATATGGATTACGCAGTGGTCTCAAAAGATAGAAAAAATACATGATAGATATGAAAGACTGCAAAAAGAGCTTGAGAATCTAAAAAAAGCAAAAAAATCGGTAAGCAAGGAAGATAGTGAGAAACTGGAAGAAAAGATTAACCGCATCGATACATATCTGAAAAAGCTTGAAGAAAAAATGAAGGAATCGAAAAAAGAAGTCTGAAGAATAAATTTGTTGATGGTTTATGCTCTTGTTTAAATCAAAGGAAAGGGATAGTTTATTTTAATTTTTTCCTTAAAAACAAACCCGATCTTCCCGCCTGTAAAATGGTTGATTAAGTCTGTATTTTTTTGATCTTCGGATGCATTAAAAAAATTATTCAAAGCAAACATATAATCAAGTCCTTCATTCTCAAGCAAATAATTGACAAGCAGGGCATCACTAATACACCCTAACCTATGCGGCACAACAACTATATTGAAATCTACTTTCAATATAGTTGACAAGTGGTAATTCAGAAGTTTCTTATCTATGGGAGAACATACACCCCCCGCCGTTTCGATAATTAAAAAGTCATAATTATCTACCGCCCTGATGGTTCTGTCGATTTTTTCTATCGGTAAATTTTCAAATATGGCAGCAGCAGCCACAGGTTTGCTTTCTTTTATAATAGCAAAAGCGCTATTCTCATCAAGATGTGCAAATTCCTTTACAAACAAAGCATCGTTGTCTTTTGGATACCCTGTTTGAATGGGTTTTATGTATTTGACTCCATAGCCTTTCCCTTTCAACTCTTTGCATAATAAAGCGCTAAAAACAGTCTTTCCGATGCCAGTATTTGTGCCAAAAATCATTACTTTCTTACTCACCGAGCACCTCCGTAACCGATTCATAAGCAATATCCACAAGCCTGTCTATATCATCTTTTTCGATAACGTAAGGAGGCATAAAATATACAATATTCCCCAAATTTCTAAGCAGGGCACCTTTTTTTAAAGCCTTTCTGTATATCTGAAAACCAAGTTTGTCCTTATAGCCGAAAGGCTCTTTTGTTTTTTTATCCTTAACAAGTTCAACGGCTGTTATGAAACCAATAGATCTTACCTCTCCACAATATTTATAATCAGAAAATCTCTCAGCCACTCTATTTCTCAGATATTCCTGCTTTGGCTTGTTCTTGTTTAATATATCTTCATCGCTAAAAATGTCCAAAACCTCTTTTGCTAAAGCACAGCCAAGCGGATTTCCTGTATAGCTATGGGAATGCAAAAAAGCCTTCATGGTTGCGTAGTCATCGTAAAAAGCATCATATATATCATTGTTGGTTAAAACCACAGAAAGCGGCATATAGCCACCCGTAAGACCTTTAGATAAACACATAAAATCGGGCGTAATATTTGCATGTTCGCAGGCAAACATCTTGCCGGTTCTGCCAAATCCAACGGCAATTTCATCAGCAATAAGATGTATATCCAACTCTTTTGTCAACTTTCTCAGCTTTTTAAGATAAACAGGCGGATAGATCTTAAAACCCCCGGCACATTGAACAATAGGTTCAATTAAGACAGCACTAATCACATCCTTATACTTTAAAAGTGCTTCTTCCATAAACACAAAACATTCGGCATTGCAATTGTCCCTTGTTTTTCCGAAAGGACATCTAAAACAATCAGGTCCTTTAACCTTAATATTATCTATCATTATCTCCTTGTATTTTTCACTGTACAACTCTTCACCGCATACAGACAAGGCACCGAGCGTTTCACCATGATAGCCGCTGTCAAGATAGACAAACCTGTTTTTTATTTTTCCTCTGTTTTTAAAATAGCCAAAACTCATTTTCATAGCCACTTCTATTGCACTTGAACCATTATCGGCAAAAAATACCTTTGTCAAGCCGTTAGGAACAACCTTTAGAAGCCTGCTAACAGCCTCTAAAGCTGGATTATGCACAAAACCTGCGAAGATTACATGCTCGAGCTTATCGACCTGCCGTTTCAAAGCCTCGTTGAGTCTTTTGTTGGAATGGCCAAAAATATTAACCCACCAAGATGAGATTCCATCTATATATTTATTGCCTGCATCGTCAAATAGATAAACTCCCTTGCCTTTAACGATGTTTATTAATGGATATTTTTCATGGTCTTTCATCTGGGTGCAGGGGTGCCATATAGGGTAACTTTTTGGATCAAATTTCATTGTTAACCTCCTAAAATTAATAAGTTAACTTTCACTTGCAAAATATCATATTTTATTTTAATATGCAATAGAATATGTTTTAGTTTGGAGTGATGATGCTTAACAAATTGACAGAAAAAGCAATGAATAAAAAAAGCTTAACAAACGAGGAGCTTAAATTTATTGTAGATTATCCGGATATAGACAAGCTATGTAAAGCGGCTTGCAAAATAAAACAACGTTTTTTTAACTCAAATATAGAATTTTGCTCAATAATAAACGCAAAAAGCGGAAAGTGCTCTGAGGATTGTAAATTTTGCGCCCAATCGTCATATTATAAGACAAATATTTTAAAATACGATTTTGTGGATTTAGGAAAGATTGAGAAACAGGCAAATGAGTTAAAAAAATACAAGGTTAAAAGATTTTCCATAGTAACAAGCGGAAAATCTCCAACATCGAAAGATTTGGAAAAGATTGAAAAAGCTATAAAAATTGTAAGGCAAAACGGTCTTTTGGCTGATATATCGGTTGGAATATTGGATAAAAACACACTTGTTAAATTAAAAAAAATCGGGCTTTCCGGATTTCATCACAACCTTGAGGTATCAAAGAATTTTTTTAAAAATATCTGTACAACACACAACTATGAAGAAAACATAAAAAGTATTCAAAATGCCGTTGAACTTGGGCTTTTCGTCTGCTCAGGCGGCATATTCGGCGTAGGTGAAAACTGGCAGCATAGAATAGAACTCGCACTGACCTTAAAAGAATTAAATGTTCATTCAATTC
>CAZFWO010000113.1:0-4491 GCA_964522785.1 uncultured Desulfurellales bacterium | reverse complement strand
AAGACCCGCTTGGCAAGTATATTTCTACAATATATCGGCATGCTATGATGTATGCCAATGACTGTTTAAAGCCTTTCGATATGAACGCTGGACAACTGATTTTTCTTCTTGTGTTATTCGAGCATAACGGAATAACGCAGGAAGAGCTTTCTAAATATTTAAATATAGACAAGAGCACAACTGCAAAAGCCGTAAAATCATTAGAACAAAACGGCTACATAATAAGAAAAACATCAAAGCAGGATAAAAGAGCCTACAATGTTTATACCACAAATAAAGCTGCTCTAATTAGGCAAGAGATAAGAAAAATAGCGTTTAAAGGCGATAATGAAATTTTGCTAAAAGGCTTTAGCGATGAAGAAAAAGAAGCAGCATACAATATACTAAAAAAAATGGCTCAAAATGCCAGTTCTTATAAGGGGTAAATTATGGAAAATGAAAAAATTGTGAAAAGAAAAAGTGGAAAAAGTAAAAAGAAATTTGTTGTTTTAACTTTAATTCTTCTTGTTTCTATTGTGGCGCTATATTTTTTTGTGCAGTATAAAGAAACCCATATCTCAACCGATGATGCGTATGTTACAAATGATATATTCTGGGTTAATCCAAGAGTATCTGGAAATGTGGTTAAGGTTTTTGTAGATGATAATCAATATGTGAAAAAAGGTGATATGATAGCCTTAATAGATGAAAAGCCCTACAAAGCTGCACTTGATCAGGCTGAGGCTCAGCTCAAGTTAGCACAGGCAAAAGAGAAAGAAACTCAAGCCGCACTAAAATCTCAAAAATCTGAAATTAATTTAATTAAGGCAAAATTGGATAAAGCTTTATGGGATTTTAATAGGGCAAAAAAACTAATTAAAGCAAAATCTATATCAGAAGACAGATATGAACAGTATTTGACAAATTACAATGTTTTAAAATTTACATTAAAATCTCAAAATGATGTTTTGTCTCAGGTGAAGGCTTCTTTGCTAAGCGCCAAAAGAAATATAGATGCTGCAAAAGCAGGTGTAGAAATGGCTAAGTTAAATCTGTTATATACAAAAATAAAATCTCCTGCTGATGGACTTATAACTAAAAAAAGTGTGGAAGTTGGCAAGTTCGCATCGCCTGCCATTCCGGTGTGTGCCGTTGTGCCAAATAAAAATGCGTGGATCGTGGCAAATTACAAGGAAGGACAGATAGAAAAAATGCGCAAGGGCCAAAAAGTGAAAATTAAAATGGATACATACTCTGGCAAAACTTTTGAAGGAAGGATAGAGAGTGTGCAATTTGGCACAGGAGAGGTTTTTTCCCTATTTCCTCCCCAGAATGCATCCGGTAACTGGATAAAAGTTACACAGAGGATACCCGTCAAAATTGTATTTAACAAACCGCCCAATGTTGCGCTAAGGGTTGGTATGTCTGCTGATGTAACCGTCTTGATCAAAAAATAATGAGCCAGGTTAAGCCGGTAAATAAGTGGGTTATAGCATTAACCGTAATGCTGCCCACGATTATGGAAATTGTTGATACAACTATAGTCAATGTGTCGCTGCCGCACATACAGGGCGGATTGAGTATAAGTTTGGACGAATCGACCTGGGTTTTAACATCCTATCTCGTCTCAAACGCTATAATAATACCTATAACAGGATGGCTTGGTAATACATTTGGCAGAAAAAGATATCTTATGTTTTCGATATTTGCTTTTACCCTTATGTCTTTTCTATGCGGATATGCAGAATCTTTTTATATGCTTGTGGCATTCCGTTTTTTTCAAGGTATAGCCGGCGGCGGACTTCAGCCCATTTCTCAGGCGATTTTGCTTGAATCGTTTCCCAAGGAACAAAGGGGCATGGCTATGGCCATTTTCGGCATGGGTGTGGTTGTGGGACCTATACTCGGGCCTGTTCTTGGCGGATGGATAACGGATAATTGGGGATGGCGCTGGATTTTTTATATCAATGTGCCGGTTGGCATAATTTCATTTCTCTTGATAAACCTTTTTATTTTTGACCCAGATTATATAAGAAACCAAAAAAAATCAAAGATAGATTATGTGGGTCTCTCTTTTCTTGTGCTCGGCGTAGGAGCTCTTCAAATATTGCTGGATAATGCCCAAAGAAAAGATTGGTTCGAATCACATTTTATTACGGTTTTAGCGGTTATAAGTGCAGTCAGCCTGATATTGCTTATAATTAATGAACTAAAAGTCAAAAATCCTGTTATAAACCTAAGAATATTTAAGCATCCCTCATTTGCTGTAGGTAATATTATTATGTTTTTCGGATTTTTCGGATTTTTCGGAACTATCGTGCTTCTGCCTTTGTATCTGCAGAATTTGATGGGATATACAGCATTTTTGGCTGGTTTGGTTTTGGGCCCCGGCGCATTAACTACTTTTATATTTATGCCTGTATTAGGCAAGATGCTTGAAAAGGGATTTGATGCAAGAAAGCTTCTGCTTGTCGGTTTGATTGTCAACGCAATAGCGGCATATATAATGGCTCGTTTTAATCTTGTAGCTGATTTTTGGTATGTTATTATGCCGAGGGCACTCCAGGGTGTTGCAGCAGCCTTCTTCTTTGTGCCGCTTGCAGCTGCTACATTTGCAAATGTTGAAAATGAAGAGGTGGGCAATGCATCGGGCATATTTAATTTTATAAAAAATATAGGCGGAAGTTTCGGCACGGCAATAGTAACAACAATACTTATGAGAAGGGAGCAGTTTCATCAAAGCAGACTCGTGGAAAATTTAACGCCGGCAAACGATGCTTTTAATAGTGCTCAATTGCTTTTGTCTAATACATTTCATACAACGGCTCAACAGTTCGGCGTAATATATAGAGAACTTTTGAGGCAGTCCTCGATGCTTGCATTTAACGATGCTTTTTATTTTTGTGCTATACTGTTTGTTTTGCTTATGCCTACGGTGTTTTTTATGAAAAAAGCTAAATCGACACCGCACAAATGATAATTTTGTGTAATATTAGATGATGAGATCATTGCTTAAATCCATATTTCTTATCAAGTTCTCGAAACGAATAGACCCGTCACCTATTTTTGTGGATAAAGTTCTTAATAGAATAAAAGTTTTTACGAAAATGGGTGACGGGTTGATAAGAAACAGTATATTATATTGTTATTGTATCATTGTGAAATGGTCTCATAGTATGATTTTTGCTTGAAAAGTATACGTTTGGCGGTTAAACTATGAATTGTATTGGTGGGCAACGATTGGTTTTATTATTTAAGTTAAGGCTTTTGTTTTGAAAGTAGCGTTTTTGCAATTAATTATGAGGGAGTGTTATGAATACGGAAACTGAACTATTGAAAAGTCCAAGTGAATTATCATTGACAAAGGTTATACCTTTAAGCAAAAGTCCGACTTTGAGAAATAATTTTATGGTCATAGATGGTGAGATGAAGGCCAATGTAAGATTTGGTCTGCTGCTTGAAATTATGGATACATTGGCTTCGGATACAGCTCGAATGTATGTGAATCAATTCTATGAAGATGCTGTTGTTGTTACTGCGGCTATAGATAATATAATAGTGCGTAATGCAGCTGATATATCGAAGGATTTGTTTTTTGAATCGCGAATTAATTATGTTGGAAAGACTTCGATGGAGGTGGGTATAAGAATTGAACAACAAAATCCTACAGTTCATATCGCTACATGCTATTTTACAATAGTGGCAAGAAGAGGACCTCAAGAAAACAGAGTGAGTGTTGAACTTGAGCCCCTGGAGTATAAAACCGAGATAGAAAAAAAGAGATATCAGAAGGCAAAAGAAAGAAAAGAAAATTACTTTAGAGAGAGAAATTTGGAAAATGAACCGCCTTCCAAGGATGAGTATAGGCACTTAAAAGAACTCCACCACGCTCAGGAAAATCCTGATTTTAACGGTATGTTGGCTTCAAAACTCACTATGGGGTCTTGGGAGCGTACATTTCCTGCATACAAGAATCCAAATCAGACGATTTTTGGAGGCTATCTCGCAAGGCGTTCGTATGAATTATCTACAATGTGTGCAGATTTAATTTCCACAAAAAGACCTGTTATTGCCGCTGTTAACAGAATGAATTTTATAAATCCCGTAAGAATAGGCGATAAACTGCTTTTCAAAAGTCGCATAGTCTATACTCATTCTGCTTTTATCTGTGTTGAAACCATAATAAATAGAATTGGCAGGCATGAAAAGCGTATAAGCAATTTAAGTGATTCCTGTTTGTTTACATTCTTAAATGTAGACGATGATTTAAAACCGTATGATGTTGATAAGATATATCCTACTACATACTTTGAAGATGAAAAATATTTGCAGGCTCGTAGAAGCTTGATGTCTATGATGACAACAATAAAAAATGGTATTTTAAGTAAGGATATCGTCAATGAATTCGATTAGAAAATAGTTTACATTCTTTAAATAGAATAGGTAACGGACTCAACTGTTTGAGTCTATTTTTCGCAAACCTGCTATTATTTTCTTTGCATTACGCAAAAA
>CAZFWO010000112.1:0-4510 GCA_964522785.1 uncultured Desulfurellales bacterium | reverse complement strand
TGGTAAGTGAGGAATCGGCGAGTTATCAACCCAGCACCCAAAACCACACACTCACACATACCTTAAGTTGAAAGAGTTTGATAAGAAACAGTATATTATATTGTTATTGTCTCATTGTGCAGTGGTCTCAAAATGTAAAAAACTATTGAAATTATAAAATAAAATGTGTAGCATAAGAAAAAGTTTGTTGTAAAAGGAGTGTTCTATGAAAAAATCAGTTATACTTGCTATGATGGTTTTCTTTTTATTTGGCTTAACATCCTATGCAAAAATGCCTTCTTATAAAAGCCTCTGCGGAGCTATGCAGAACATAGAGGGATGGAGTATGGACGAAGAGTGCAGCGGCAGCAATATGTCAGGAACGCCTATGGGAGAAGTTGTAGTTGCAACAAAGAGTTTTACAAAAGGCGACAAAAGATTGGAACTCAGTGTCTTATCTGGCATGCGGGCTATGGCAAGCTGGAACATGTTTCAAACTAACATATCTGTGGAAACAAACGAAAACATAGTTAAAACTACAACTATACAGGGATACAAAGGTGGAATTTCATACGATAAAAAAGAAAACAGCGGCGTAGTTTACATATGCTTAAAACATCCAAATGATCAATGCAATGTTCTTTTTGCCTTCAATTTCGAGAATATGAACTACAAAGATGTAGTATATATAGCAGAACATTATAATTTAAAAGCTGTAGAAAACGTATTTTAACTGTACACAAAGTCTGTTGAATAATAAAAAGATTATATAGCATAGCAGTTGTTAATGAGTGATATCTTTCTTATTTTTCTTCTATTTTTAACGGCATTTGTTTGGGGTGTAGGGTTTCCTATATCAAAAATAGGCATACACTACATACCGCCCTTTACATATGCCTTTATCAGGTTTTTCATTACATCAATTTTATTTATTTTTATAATACACAAAAAGCACAAAAATATTATAATTAGTTTAAAGCGGCACTTCATAGGTCTTTCGATCATGGGACTAAGCGGCATAACCGTATACAACTTTTTCTACCTCTATTCACTAAAGTTTACATTAGCCTCGAACTCAGTACTTATATCAGCCTTCAATCCCATAATCACCACTGTTATTGCATCTTTTATATTGAAAGAAAAAATAAATCTCTATATGTGTTTAGGAATAATAGTATCATTATTTGGGGTATTAACCATCATCAGTCACGGTTCTATGCACACAATACTAAGCCTCTCATTTAATATTGGAGATTTATTTATGCTGATAGCTACCACTTTGTGGGCGATATATTCCGTAAGCGGTAAAAAAGTAATAAACAGCATAGGACATTCCCAGGCCGTTGCACTATCAACACTGCTTGGCACTATATATCTTATACCGTTTGTAATTCTGGAAAAAGGCAATAAAGATATCTTATCATATCCCGCTGTAGCATGGGGCAGTGTTCTTTATATGGCATTTATAGCAACTTTTTTTGCATTTAGTGCATGGTATAGGGGCATTGAACGCTTCGGAGCATCAAAAACAAGCATATTTGTCAACTTAGTGCCTGTTTTTGGCGTAATATCATCTCTTTTTCTTTTGCATGAACAGATATCACTAACTATACTTTTCGGAGGCGCGTTGGTTATTATAGGTGTTATTGTAACAAACAGGGCTAGAATTTGAAGCGTTTAGTACAAAAATGTTTAAATAAAAGGAGTAAAGCTAAATTTCACTTGATATTGAACAATAATTAATTTAGAATATTTTTAGCTTAAACAGGTTTTTAAGCTTATCATAAGTTCTTTTAAATAAAAAAAGTGTTTATGTTTAATGTTTTATAGTTAAACAAGAAAAGGAGTAATAGCCATGGAAACTCTTACTATTTGTGTTCCGTTTTTTGCTCTGCCAGGTTTTTCAAAAAAATGTGATCCGCTGGCAGGCAATCAAAGTCTTATCTTGAGGGATATTTTAGGTTTAAACCCCCTCAAAAAAGGTGAATACGAAAATGGGCCATATCTTGAAGGATTTAACTTAAATAACAACCTGGATTATGTATTTTATTTCAAAGAAGTTGAACAAATCTTAGAAAAAAAAGAGTATGATAAGATATATGTACTTTTTAGGGCTATTTTCAAACCCTATCAACAAGAAACTCAACATCTCGCCATAGGATACTATGTCGTCGAAAATACTCAGGGCATAGAAATAGCACCGGGCATATATTCAATAACCGGCACCTCGGGTCATTTTGTAGGGTACAATGATGCCCTGGACATAACCGACATAATAGTAGGATACAATCTTCAAGATTCTATAATGAAAAGCAATAGCGAGAATCACCCGGAATATAAAGATATGGTTACGGGATGGCTTGAACATATAAAAACCAAAGAAAACAGAATAGACGAATGCAGAGAAAGAAGCAAACTACTGAGGGCAAAAAGAACTGATAAAGAGTTTTTAGAAAAAGTAAAAAGCTGTTTATAAAATACTAAAATTGGAGGTTTTGCTTATATGGGAGTAGATATTGACAAAAAAAGAGTAGTGGCAGTATGCGGAAATGGCGGATGTGGCAAAACAACCCTTTTGGAAGATATACTATTTACAACTGGTGCAACGACAAGAAAGGGTTCTACAGACAAAGGCAACACAGTCATGGATTTTGATGCAGAAGAAATAGAAAGAAAAATCTCTCTGCAGTTATCGGTAGGCAATGCTAAATGGGATAAAAATCTCATATACTTCATAGACACCCCTGGCTATCACAACTTTATAGCCGATGCGTTGTGCGGAATAAAAGCATCGGATTCAATTTTAATGGTTATTGATGCAAAAGACGGCTCAAAAGCCCAAACAGAGAGGCTGTTTGAAGAAGCAAAAAAAGAGAGCAAACCGATTCTATTTTACCTAAATGGAATGGATAAAGAAGATATAGATCTGGACAAAACACTGGATTCAATCAAAAAAAGTTTAAGCGATAAAATTTTTTTGTTGGAATTTCCAATACAAGAAAATGACGAAATTTTAGGATATGTTGATATATTGAAACAAAAAGCCTACAGCTACAGCAGCAAAGAAGAGATAAGCATACCTTCTAATATTCAAGATGTTGTGGAAGAGCACTACATGGCTCTTGTTGAAGAAATATCAACATATGACGATGAGTTGATGGAAAAGTATCTTGAAGGTGAGGAGCTTAATAAAGAGCAACTTATGAATACATTACAAACAGCCATTCAAAAAGGATATATCTATCCAGTTTTGGCAGGCTCTGCATTGAAGGGTATTGGCACGAAAGAGTTGCTGGATAATATAGTCAATCTTCTACCTTCTCCAAAGGAAAACCATAAAGAAAATATTGCTCTTGTATTTAAAACGTACAATGACCCTCAACTTGGTAAAATGAGTTTAATGAGGGTATGTTCGGGCAAATTTACATCAGATACAAATTATTTTAATGTAAATAAGGGACAGGAAGAAAGACTGGGTTCATTGCAAAATATGCAAGGCAAATCGCTCTCTAAAGTTGAAGAAGCTTCCGCAGGCGACATTGTTGCAGTAGCCAAGCTTAAATCAACACAAACAGGAGATACAATTGCAGACAAGGGATCACAAACAAAATGTGAATTCATTAATATGCCACTTCCATTTATATCCTACGCCATATATGGCACATCCAAGGGTGATGAAGAAAAAATAGGTTCTGCAATAAATAAGATTATAGAATCTGATCCGAGCCTAAAGTTTTCAAGGAATGAAGAAACAAAAGAGTTTATATTAACAGGTATGGGCGCAATGCATCTTGAAGTAACAGCCTCCAAATTAAAAAATAAATTTGGTGTCCAAGCAACACTACAGCTTCCAAAAATAGCCTATAAAGAAACTATTAAAGGAAAAACCCAGTCTCACGGCAGATATAAAAAACAAACCGGTGGTCATGGTCAATTTGGAGATTGCTTAATAGAGATAGAACCTCTTCCTCGTGGAGGCGGCTTTGAATTTGTAGATATGATTGTTGGCGGAGCTATACCAAAACAATTCATACCCTCTGTTGAAAAAGGAATAAAGGCTGCAATGGAACAGGGTGTATTGGCTGGATATCCTATGATAGATATAAGAATAAAACTCATAGATGGGTCATATCACCCTGTTGACTCAAGCGATCTGGCATTTCAAATGGCAGGTTCAATGGCATTTAAAGAAGGAATAGAGAAATGCAAACCTATCCTATTAGAACCTATTGTGGAAATGGAGGTTTTCATACCTGATGAAAATATGGGAGATGTGATAGGTGATCTAAATTCAAGAAGAGGAAGGGTTTTAGGTATGGAACCCTATAAGGACAAAAACGGATATCAACAGATTAAAGCACTTGTTCCTCAAGCCGAGATCTTGGAATATGCTCCATCCTTAAGGTCCATAACAGGTGGAAGGGGGTTCTTTAAATATCAATTCTCATCATACGAAGAAGTACCTCAGCAGATATCCGAAAAGATAATAGAAGAATCTTCAAAAAAATAAAGAAGGTGGGTTGAAAAACCC
>CAZFWO010000111.1:0-4580 GCA_964522785.1 uncultured Desulfurellales bacterium | reverse complement strand
TCTTTTCCCCTTGCAAAAGAACCGCTTTCCATATAATCCTTTAAAATTTGTATGCCGTTATTTACTCTATCGTTTAGATTTATACCTGCAACCTCGTCAAATGCTACAACATCCCACATTCCAACTAATCCAACTTTTCTGCTTACCATATTATAAAATAGATTCGCTACAGTAGTGTATCCACCGGATAAAAGTATAGAATTGGGTGATAACTCTTTATAAACATAGCTTTTTCCTGTTCCTCTTGGTCCTAATTCGCAGACATTATAATTGTTTTCAACAAAAGGAACCAGTCTTTCTATTATATGCCATTTTGCAGGCGTTTCCAAATTTACAGGCTCCATTCCGATACTTCTTATAATCACATCTATCCATTCATCAAGCGTAAAATTCTCTCTTGCGCTTTTAAATTCTTCTATATCCATATGCGCCATCTGAATGGGTTTTAATTCTTCTATTAAAAAAGGTGATTCTCCTGAATTTTCATCATAGCTGTAGTTAAGTGTTACTATGCACCATATTCCACCTGATAAAAGCTTCTCATATTTCTTTATATATCCTGATGATATAACTATATTTGCAAGACCCAAATTAACAAATGAAGCCTTGTATTCATCCCTGCTCTCGTCAAGTTTTGCGCTGATTTTATCTATGATTTTATATCTTCCTCTTTCTCTTATGTTTGACTTTATAATTTCGGCTTCATCCGGCCTGACATAATTTTTAGCAAGAATATCTTTTACCCTTTTAATGCCGTCTTGAATTTGCTCTTTATCATCAGTTGCGCAGTACATACCAAGCAGATATTCAAGCACATATACGGGAACATTCGCTCCCTCTTTTATCATTTTGGTTAGGTCTTTCCTTACAACTTTTCCCGGATAAGACTCGTTTAATTTTTTATCTAACTCCATATTATCTCCTAAAACTCATCAAAATCGTTTACAAATGATATCAGAAGTTCAAAGCTTTCCTGCTTGTATAATTTTTCTTTATTTGTCCCTTTGATTTTTTCAAACATCTTCAAAAATACATTCTTTCCTTGATAATCTTGAGCTTTTTGGCTGAATATAAAACTTATTTTTTGTTCCAAACCCCTTTTGTCGTTTTCTTTCTTATCAAACAATACCGTTTTTGTATCCGTTAATGGAACACCGTCTTCACTATAAAAAGCTGCTTTTAACTCCCTTGGGTGTATTTTATCATCTATGGATTCTCTTTGAATGAGCGATATACTTATATTGTTGGATGTTATCTTTGAAAATCTTTTTATAACATCAACTTCAACACTTCTCACATCATCTTTTCTTATTTTTTTACAAATTATAACAGGCACAGCTATTTCCTGCAGACTACAGCCTCCGTGAACAAATCTATTGCCGCTTCCTTGTGTTTTTATCCTGCTGATGGATCTGGCAATTAAGACTTCATCATCGCTGTTAATATTTAAATCTTTTGCATAAAATTTTCTAACACACTTATCCTCATACAGATTTTTACCTATAACAAACCTGCGATTGCTCTTTTTTATATCCCCAAACTTTTCCAAAAAGCAAAGCTCGTTTTCTGACATCTTCTTTTCCTGATATAAGAAACCGTGATCAGCCGTAACAACAATAAACGAACCGTTGAGATTAAAAATTTTCTTGATTATTTTATCCAAACTGTTAAATGCTTTCTCAACGGCATAGGCACAGCTTTCCTCAGACAGCGCATTATCTCCTATTGCGTCAATATCATTGTGGTATATATAAAAAAGCTTGTATTTCTTTGCAAATTCTCTTCCATCATCCATTCTCATAGATAGAAAGTTATCAGCAGAGATATATACAGAATCCAAACTATATTTTTTTAATATCTTATCTCTGTTTTCTGCACCTGAACTATTTTCACCATCAACATACACTATGCCCTTATCCCCAAAACTCAAATCACCATGCGGTAAAAGTGAGGCAATGCCAAGCTGCGTGTAAGAGGGCAGGGATGAGTACATATTATCTATCGAAACTTGATATCTGTTTTGCTTGTTTAATTTATCGTAAAGCTCAAAGCCGGCTTCATATCGCAAAGCGTCGGATATAACAACAAAAACCCTTTTATCCAGGTTTGGCTCTATAAAGTGTTTAAAGAAATCCTTTTGATCTGTATAATCATTAATCTTGTAGTTTTCGATTTTGTCTATCTCTTTTTGCCACTCATCATTTAAGGTTTTTTGAAAATATAGATATTTATTTTCTATACTCTCTTTTATAGGTTTTAAAAAGCTGCCGTCTTCTGCTATTTTATAAAAAAACAGAAACTTTCTGTAATAAAAATCGCCCTTGTACCAGCTTTTTGTATAGTTTCCAAATCCATCTTCTATTGAGTTTATGCTGAAATTTTCCAAGCGTAAAAATTTAAAGAATTTGGCGGTATAAAACAGTGCACTGTATATATTTTTAAACCTTTCATACCAAAACAGCACTTTTCTCTTTTTTATAACATCAAAAATCTCATCAAAATTGGCATCTTCTTTTATAATCTCATATCTTATGCTGCTTAGAATCTTTTTCTCTATCGCTTCAAATGTATCAGCTTCTATTAAATTTTTAATATCCATATTCTCAATCTCTGATTGTTCATCAAGCTCATTTGCTATCTCTTTACTTAAGGCTTCAAATACAACCTTATTTCTTGAACTGTCCATCCATTTAGAAACGAACAATACAGATTCCTGATTTAGAGATATCTGTTTTTTTGCACCTGTTTTAAAGTAAAAATGGGTCTGAATTAGTTCTATTATAAATTCTTTGAAATTATCACCCTTAAAACCAAATTTTTCATTCAATAGGTTGAAAAAATGCGCAAGCAAATCATATTTTTTAAGCTGCTTGAGTTTTTCATCCGAATTATTTGCATAATCACGCAGCATAGCAAAAACAAAATCGTCGGTATTGTTATTGGTATCCAGCGTAACAGCCGTTATTGCATTCAAAAGCTTATCCTTTGTATTTATCTCAAAAGACTGCAGTTTTTCAAGGCGTCTTTCTGATTTAAAAAAAGCAATATGTTCTTCTATAATGGGTTTAAAAGAAACATCCAGCCCCAATTTTGTTAAAATAAGTGACGGCTGATCGGCATCAAATATATGATTGGATAGATTCAAATCAAGCATAAAATTCATATCATTTTCGGGCTTTGGTTTTGGTGAATATATGAGAAACTGCTCATCTGGTTCCTGCCTTAAAATTCTGTATTTCACGCCGAACTCATTGTTATCCAAAACGATTTTTTCAGCTTCAATATCCAGTTGATTAAAAATATCCTGCATAGAACCGTCTTTGTCATACCAAAAAACAAGTCTATGTTTGGCAAAAATTCTCTTTAGCGCCTCTTTAACTTTTTCTATCATACTTACCCTTCCAAAGACTCAGATATAAAGTGCTCTTTTTTTAAACAATCAATAACGCCCCTCAAAAGATAGCTGTTTTTGAAGTTGATTGTATAAATTCTACCGTTTTCTTTTGTTGATACTATTATGTTTTTATCTTTAAGTTTATTCATAAACCTTGTTTTTTTAATGCTTGTATCTATACCTATTTTTGACAGCTCTTGTGATTTTATTGTCATATCCGGATTATTAACAATTAATTTCAAAGCCTGCTGTTCTTTTTGTGTAATAAGTTTTCTATCAAGCGCATACTTGATGGCAGGCAAAAGTATATTATCCTTCACAAAATCACGATTTAACAGCCTGTCTATTTTTTCAAGTTCGTTTTTTAGTCCCGACAAAAAATATTCGCACCACTTTAATATATCTTCATCTTCCAAACTGTCTGCTGTTTCAAGCATTTTGTAGTATTTGTTTCTGTCTGTATAGAAAACAGATGACGGATTAAGTATCCTTCCGCTTTTGACCCTAAAACCGAGTTTTATAAGCAAAGCATAGTTTAAAAGCCTTCCCACTCTTCCATTTCCGTTGTCAAAAGGGTGGATATAGGAAAATCTGTGATGAGCAATTGCCACACTCAAAAGTTCATACTGCTCTTTCCTTTTCTCATTAATGAATTTTATGAACTCTTCAAAATAATCATTTAATACAGATGCATCACATGGTGTATGTTTTGATTTGTTTATTTTTACATTGAAAGTTCTAAGCATTCCGGGATTTTTTGAGCCTTCTCCAATTGGCGGAGGCGTTAAACCATCAGTAACGATTTTGTGAAGTTCTGATATAAATGCTCTGTTTATCGGATGCTCATCGATATTGCTTTCTATAAAATTTATCGCCTTTTCTAAGTTGATAATTTCTTTTTCTCTTTCGTCTTCCAATCTATTATCTATGATTTTTTCAATATATTCAGAAAGCGTGGTATTGTTGCCCTCGATTCGTGCAGAACCAAGCGTTTCAAGTTTTTGAAAGATATCTTTTATCTGCATAAATATATAAAATGGCAGATTTGATTCGAGTCTCTTTGTTTTTAATTTTTCCAAATCTATAATAAGGCTCGTTAGGCTGCTGTCCCATTGAGGTTGTGGTATTGTGATTTTAATTTTATTCACTGCTTTACATCCTTAAAATTATTACTTTACACATTATA
>CAZFWO010000110.1:0-4638 GCA_964522785.1 uncultured Desulfurellales bacterium | reverse complement strand
GGGAAAAGCCGTTCGCTCTGCACCCAAAGATTCGATGATTGCATACTACAGCAAGGAAAAACGCAGCGGTGAAACATTCGGCTTTCATAAAACGCTGGATATCGGGGGAGAACTAAGCGGAACGCTTTTGCTTTTTGTGCTGCTCTACTACTTTGGCCAAAGTGAGTCTGTGATGAGAAACATATTCTATACAACGCTCATACCGGGTTTTATAGGTGTGGCTATAGTTACACTGTTTGTAAAGAATGTAAAAAGAAAAAAGAAAGAAAATTCTGCCTCTTTTAAGCTCACATCCAAAGATAAATCAACCATAAAAATCTTGTTATTTTACTTTATTTTTGTGTTTTTTATCTTTAATGAGGCATTCTTTACGATGCAGGCTAAAGAGGTGGGTATTGCTACAGCATTCATACCCCTGCTTTTTGTCGTATCCACAGCCACCCAAACGCTGACAAGCTATCTCTCCGGCATAGTCATAGACAAAATAGGCACAAAGAAAATGATGTTTTTTGCCTTTGTATGCGGTATTTTTGCCCAGTTTTTGCTCTACATCCAAAAGCCCGTCTTTACATGGATTGCCTATGTGTTTCTAGGGCTTTTCACTGTTGTATCGCTCAACGCAAATAGGGCGTTTATTGCAGCCTCAACCGACAACAAAGGCTCGGTGTATGGTGTTTTTTATGCCGGTGTTGCGGCGTTTGGTGCAGCCGGAGCATATATCTGCAGTTTAATCTGGAAGAATATAGGTATCAATGCTGCGTTGGAATTTTCACTTGTAGGCTCAGTTGTTTTAACAACATTCTTTATACCAAAGGCTTTTTCGCGTGGCTGATTTAGGTGTTAAAAATATTACGGTAGCTTATAAAAAGAAAATAGCCATAAGGGATGCATCGCTTGAGGCAAATAGGGGTGAAATTATAGGATTTATCGGCGCAGACGGTGCGGGCAAAAGCTCACTTATGCACGCTGTAGCAGGCATAATCAAATTCAAGGGAGAGGTTGTATTTAAGGGCTATTCCTATAGCTCTCCAAAAGAATGCGAAAAGATAAGAAAAGATATAGGCCTGATGCCTCAAGGTATTGGACTTGTGCTTTATAGAAATCTAACCGTTCAAGAACACATAGAATTTTTTGCAAACATCCACAACGTAAAGCAGGATAAAGCATTTAAGGATTACACAGAGAAACTTCTGCATATGGCACAGCTTTTGAAGTTTAAAAACAGAAAAGCAAAAAACCTCTCGGGTGGTATGATGCAAAAACTCTCTTTGGTTTGCACTCTTATTCATAAGCCACAGCTTTTAATATTGGATGAGCCTACAACGGGTGTTGACCCTTTAAGCAGGCTTGAGCTTTGGGAGATTTTAAACCAGATAAGAAAAAGCGAGGATGTTATAGCCCTCATAAGCACAGCATACATGCAGGAAGCCTCCAAAATGGATAAAATATTGTTATTTGACGATGGTGAAATTATAGCAAACGGGAAATCAGAAACAATGATAGATTCAATCAGGGATTTTGTATATGAAAAAACACCGTGCGAAAGAGAAGATTGCATCGAGCTTGATAATACAACCTACAGCTTAAAGCCGCTTAATGCAAGGCATAAAACACCTGCACTGGAAGATTTGTTTTTTGTTAATGCATTAAAGAAAAACCGTATTCCACCAAAAATATCAATCACAGAAAGAAAAAGCGAAGAATCTATACCCGATGTTATTATGGAAGCTAAAGGTCTAACAAAGAGATTTGGCAATTTCGTTGCAAACGACCATATTGATGTAAAACTAAATAAGGGAGAAATTGTGGGCTTGCTTGGGGCAAATGGTGCTGGCAAAACAACATTTATAAAGATGCTGCTTGGGCTTTTGCCCATTGATGAAGGTAAGTTGATACTGCTTGGAAAACCGATAAAAAGCGGCAGGGATAGATTAGAGCTGAAGGCGAAAATAGGCTATGTGAGCCAGCACTTTGCTTTGTATAAAAATATGAGCGTTGAAGAAAATCTGCTCTATTTTGCAAGCATACACAGTATACCTACGGATAAGGCAGTTAAACTTATAAAAAGCTATGCGGATGAGCTTGGCTTTTATGAATACTTAAAGCATATGCCATATGAGCTGCCACTTGGTATAAACCAGAGATTCTCTATTGCTGCCGCTATACTGCATCAGCCGGTTGTTTTATTCCTTGATGAGCCGACATCTGGCGTTGATGTGATAGCAAGGAGCCAATTCTGGAAACTACTTAGGCTTTTAAAGAATAAATGGGGAATGTCGATTCTTATCACCACACACTATATGAGCGAGGCAGAGTTTTGCGACAGGGTCGTTCTGTTAAAAGAGGGCAAAAAGATTGCAGATGACACGGTTGAAAACCTATACAGAAAACACCCGGATGCAAAAAACTTTGAAGAGATATTTTTGGATTACTTTAGGGATAAAGTATGAATAAAGGTGTAATTATTGCCTATATAAAAAAGGAATTCAAAGAACTCGCAAGGGAAAAAATGATTTATATGGTTTATATAATACCAATTATGATTCTTGTGCTTTTTGGATACGGAATAAGGTTGGATATAACGCATTGCAGAACAATCATAATAGACAACGACAACAGCATATATTCAAAAAATTTGATAAATAGACTTGAGCACTCAAAATATTTTAGCACAAAAACGGTTCATATAAGCGAAGATGAGGCATTGAGACTTATAAAGCAGGCAAAGACAGACATTATTATAATAATACCCTCGTCTTTTGAAAAGAGGCTATTGCATAGGCAAAAAACAGAGATAGGTGTATTCATAGACGCCTCGTTTCCCACAAGGTCAACCACAATGGAAAGCTATGTCAAAGGCGTTATTCTTAACGCCGCCAGCAGTATAAATGGAATGAAAGGCTCAAAATTAATAACAATCAACAACAGAAACTTGTTTAATCAAGCCATGAGGGATGAGGATGCCATAGTACCGGGTTTAATTGGGCTTGTTTTGCTTGTTGCGCCCGCAATTTTGGCTGCTCTTACAATTGTAAAAGAAAAGGAGAGGGGCACAATTTTTAATTTCTATTCATCGCCTATTACAAAAGAGGAATTTTTAATTGCAAAGCTCACACCGCCGTTTATTCTGCACTCCCTCAATATTTTTATACTGTTTTTGTTTGCGGAGTATCTGTTTAAAGTGCCCTTCAGGGGGAGTTTTACCCTTTATTGGGCAGCAAGTGAACTATATGTTTTGATAAGTTTATCCATAGGGCTTCTTGTTTCAGTTATTACACGCTCGCAGATTGTTGCCCTTGTGCTTACGGTTATAATAACAATTCTGCCGGGATTTTTGTATTCGGGTATAATTTTACCCATATCTTCAATGGGTAAAGAGGCATACATTGAAGCGCATCTATTTCCCGTTATGTACTATAACCACATCGTTTATGATACATTCCTTATCGGTCAGGGTTTGGCATCCAAAAAGATTCAGCTCTATCTCTTCATACTTGTTGTATATGCCTTTGTTTTGTTTGCATTGGGAAGAATTTTCTTAAAGAAGGAGCTAAAATGATAAAGGTGCTAATGACAATTATTGCCAAAGAGCTTCTCTATTTCCTGCGCTCATGGGGGTTGGTTATTGTTGTTTTGTATTCGTTTACGCTTGATGTATATATTGCAGGAAGCGGTATGCAGATAAGACCAAAAAATGTTACTGTTGGTTATGTTGACTACACGGGTGGCGGAATATCTCAAAAGATTTTAAACCATCTGCACAAGCCAGAGTTTTTGCCGCCGAAGAGATTTTTATCACAAAAACAGTTGAGTAAAGCTGTATTCAACAAAGAAGTTATGGTCGGTATAATATTTGATTCAAATTTTGAAAAGGATTATAGAAACGGTAAAAATGCCCAATTGGATGTTTTACTTGATGCAACAGCGGCAAGCCAGAGCTTTACAACCCTGAGCTACCTGCAAAACATTGTGCTTGACTTTTCAGCTTTGAATATGCCTGTAAGTCTAAAAATTCATAAGTTGTTTAATCAAAATGCCGATGAACACTGGTTTATGTCATTAGCAGAATTGCTTTCTGTTATAACAATGCTAACGATTTTGCTTTCGGCTATGGTGTTTGTAAAGGAAAAGGAAGAAGGGACTTGGGATATGATGCTTTTATCGCCTGTAAATCCAAAGCTCATTATTTTAGCAAAGAGCCTTTCTCAAATTATCATAATAATGGTTGGCACTACCATAAGTGTAGGTTTAGTGCTTTTTGGATGCTTCAATGTGCCAATAAACGGCTCACTTTTGGCGTTTTTGCTTTTGACATTTTTGTATTCATTTACAAGTGCCGGTATTGGACTTTTTGTTGCTTCTGTTTCCAAAAGTATGATGCAGGTAGCCCAGCTTTCTATAATTATTATGATGCCACTTATATTCTTAAGTGGCGCATGGACACCGGTATATGCCATGTATCCAATTATAGAAAAGCTATCTTTAATCTCGCCGCTTAGGTACTATATAGAGGGCTGCGAAAGTATATTCTTTAGGGGTACAAGCTTTGTGGATTTATGGCAATACTTCTTGAGCATTATAGTCTTGGGTGGGCTGTTATATTTTTACGGATTCAGAAAAATAGGAAAACTGTTTTAA
>CAZFWO010000109.1:0-4657 GCA_964522785.1 uncultured Desulfurellales bacterium | reverse complement strand
TTGTAAGAGCATTATTTCATCACTGGCAGTGGTATCTATATAGAGTAAGTTTGTCCCTATCTATTGCTTTTTACCGAGGTATGCCTTTTGGATTTCTGGCGACTCAAGCAATTCCTTAGACGAGCCTTCTGCTACAATCTTTCCAACTTCAAGCACATATCCCCTATCAGCCAATTTTAGTGCGGCTTTTGCATTTTGCTCAACAAGCAAAACAGTAACACCGGACTGCTTAATCTGTTTTATTGTATCAAATATGGTTTTAACCAAAACAGGGGCAAGCCCGAGACTCGGCTCATCCAAAAGAAGCATTTCAGGTTCATTCATTAAAGATCTTCCTATGGCAAGCATCTGTTGCTCTCCGCCTGAGAGCGTTCCTGCAAGCTGTTTTTTTCTCTCCTGTAATCTTGGAAACAGCTCATAAATCCATGATAGAGTAGAAGAGTTAAAGGTTTTTCTTACGTATGCTCCGAGCTTCAAGTTTTCTTCAACAGTCAGTGTACCAAAAACACGCCTGCCTTCAGGTGATTGACTAATACCGAGGGCAACAATTTCATGAGCCGGTAAAGATGTCAATTCAAGTTCCTTGTATCTTATACTGCCTGCCTTTGCCTTTAAAAGACCGCTAATAGTTTTCAGCGTTGTCGTTTTTCCGGCACCGTTTGCACCAAGTATAGTGACAACCTCACCCCTATAAACATCAAAGGATATGCCCTTAACAGCCTCTATACTGCCGTATGAAACCTTCAAATTTTCCACTACCAGTAGTTTCTCTTTATTCATCTTCATCCTCACGACCTAAATATGCCTCTATTACTTTAGGATTGTTCTGTATCTCTTCAGGCAAACCTTCTGCTATCTTTTCGCCAAAATTCAAAACGCTTATATACTCGGTCAAACTCATTACAAGGTCCATATTATGTTCTATTAAAAGCACGGTAACACCCATATTTTTAATTTTTCTTATGGTTTCTACAAGCTCAACCCTTTCTTTATCGTTCAATCCTGCTGCCGGCTCATCAAGAATAAGCAGTTCTGGTTCTGTAGCGAGAGCCCTTGCCATCTCTATCTTTCTCTGAACACCATAAGGTTGAGATGATGCCTGCAAGGTAGCATAAGGCATAAGGTCGAACAGCTCCATATACTCCTTAACCTTCATCCAATTCTGTTTCTCATCCTTAGCAAAAAATGGCGTATGAATAATACCATGCCACCAGTGCTGCCTGCTTCTAAAGTGTCTGCCGGAAATAATATTTTCCGCAACGCTCATTTCACCAAACAGCCTTATTGTCTGAAATGTTCTAACAATGCCGAGATTTGCAATAACATGAGGTGATAAACCTGTTATATCCTTACCATTAAATATTATTTTGCCCTTTTCTGGCTTATAAACACCCGTGATACAGTTGAAAACAGTTGTTTTGCCAGCTCCATTTGGACCTATAATGCCATATATTTGTCCTTTATTGATAGATATATTCAACGAATCGACGGCAACAAGTCCACCAAATATCTTTGTCACACCACTTAACTCAAGTAAAACCACATCACTAATCCTTAAACAGATATTTTGGTATTCTACCGAATTTTACAGGCCAAATACCCTTTGGGCGCCATATCATAATCAATATCATTGCCAAGCCAAAGACAAGATATCTCGCTTCGGCAAACTGCCTGAACATCTCGGGTAAAACAAACATAAAAAATGTTCCAAGCAGCACACCTTCGATAGACGAAGGTCCTCCGACAAGCACAATAGTAAAAAACAGAACCGATTGCATAAAATTAAATGCTTCGGGACTAACAGCTGAAAATTGAACAGCAAAAACAACACCTGCCAAACCTGCTATTGCCGCACTCAATCCAAAAGCAAACAATCTATAAAATCTTGTATTTATACCCACACACTCACTTGCAAGCGAATCCTCATTAATATAGTGCAAAGCCCTTCCTATTTTACTTGTTTCGAGATTTCTTATAATAAAGAGCGTGAGCAAAAGCAAGCTAAAAGCCATAAAGTATATAGATATTTGCGAAGAAAAGCTATAGCCAAAAATCGTTAGAGTATCTATGCCGAAGATACCGTTTGGGCCACCGGTTATTCCGAAAATATTATTTTTTAAGGCTTGAGTAAAAACAATATTAAAACCTATAGTCGTAACAAGAAGATAATCACCCCTTAAGTGGATAATCGGAGCAGACAGTAAAATTCCAAAAACAAGCGGCAGTATAATGGCAACAGGTATGGTTAACAGTATCGGAATACCATAGACGGTATTCAATATAGCCGTTGAATAAGCACCAAGCCCGAAAAACATGGCATGTCCCATATCAAACATACCTGCTCTGCCGAGAACTATGTCCTGACTAAGAGCTACAGCAGAATATATCAAAAATGTTGTTGCAACAGATATCCATCTTGAATTTAACAAAAACGGCAAAACAATTAAAATAAGAAAAAATATTCCATATGATAACGTTTTTTTACTATCCATTACACCTTCTCCGCAACCCTTTCTCCTAAAATTCCCGTAGGTCTGAAAATCATGATAACTATAAGCAGAACGTAAGTAAGAGCTAATGCCCAGCTGCTTGATAGATAACCCGATATCAATGCATTAAATATGCCGAGTAGCATACCTCCAAGCATTGCACCGGGTATATTGCCTATACCTCCGATGATAGCTGCAACAAAAGCGTTTAGACCGTAAATCCATCCCATATTGAAATAGATGCCCCTGTAATACATTCCAATAAATAATCCGCCTACAGCACCAAGGGCAGAACCTATAACAAACGTTGTCATAATTATTCTATCCACATTGATACCCATCAATCGCGCTGCATCCTGATCAATGGCGCTTGCCCTCATTGCCGCACCGAGCTTTGTCTGATTAACAAAGAAATACAGAATAAACATTAAAATAAACGACACAACGAGAACCAAAAGCTGCATTAAACCTATATAAACACCACCTATATTCCAGTTTATATTGGGCACTATATCAGCAGGAAATATTTTTGGCATGGGTCCCCAAATCAGCATTATGCCGTTTTCTATAACCAGCGATGCACCCAACGCCGATACAACAGCACTGAGACGTGGAGCTTTTCTTAACGGCTTATATGCCATTCTCTCGAGCAAAACACCAAAAGCCGCTATTATGATAGCAGTTAGAATGAAAGTTATAATAATGATAATCACATTTGAAGATATCACACCTGCAAGCTGCATCATTATAACCAAACCAACATAAGCGGAAAGCGCCACCAAATCTCCGTGCGCAAAGTTGATAAGTTTAAGCACGCCGTAAACCATTGTATAACCAAGGGCGACGAGAGCATAAATGCTCCCGATCGTCAGCCCGTTAACCATCTGCTGCAAAAAGATATCCATAAAAAACCTCTTATCTTAGTGTCTGTAAACTATATGATATTTAAGATCATCTCCAATTCTGTATGCCATATATGCACTTCCGACCCTTTCGCCATTGGCTGCCCATTCAACAGGCCCTGTTATGCCGGGGAAGTTCTTCAACTTGCTGTGCATATACTCTGCTATCTTTTTCGTATTTGTTGTTTTTGTCTGTTCTGCCGAATAGAGAATTGCCCTTAATCCGTCAACATTAAATAGTGTCCAGATACTTGCAGGTGATTCATTGTATGCCTCTTTATACGCTTTTAGGAAATTCCTGGCAGTATCATATGGCAGCATTTCCGGAAGCGGAACATTTACAAGATATGCTCCAACAGCTGCTTTCCCTGCCAATTTAATAAACTCCGGATTGTCGTTTGAGTCACCACCAACAAAGTCGGCTTTGATTCCAAGCTGTTCCATCTGTGCCTTTATTAATCCGCCGTCTGTATAATATCCGCCGAAGTAAATAACATCCGGATTGTATGATTTAATCTTTGTTAAAATCGGTGTGAAGTTTTGTGCTCCTGATGTAATCTTACCTGTATAAACAATGTTTCCGCCCATCTTTTTAACATTGTCCACAACTGCCTTTGTCAAATCTGTAGAAAATGTGGAGTAGTCCGATATTGCGGCAATTCTTTTATAGTGCTGTTTCTTTGTAAAAAACTCAGCCGTAAATGCAGCTTCTGCAGAGTTTGGAGACGAATTTCTAAAGAATGTCCAATAACCGTGTTTTACCAGCGTGTCGCTTGTGCCATCCGATGTCTGTAAAACGCCTGCTTTATAATAGATAGACTCAGCTGCCTCCGCACATGTTGAGGTATAGGAACCGATAACCGCTATAACGCCATTATCCACAAGTTGTCTTGCACAAACCGCAGCCTTTTGAGCTTGCCCCTCATCATCGCATGTGACCACTTCAATTTTTTTACCCAAAATACCGCCCTTTGCATTGTACTGTTTGACAATAAGTCGTACAGCCTTGTCGATAGACTGCCCCTCAGATGCAAATTTACCCGTAATCGGAGCCTGTACACCAATTTTTATAGTACCCCCAGCCATGGCACTCATACCAAAAAAGACAGATACAACTACAGCCAAGAAGCTCAACAACCCTTTGCGCAGCATAACGCACCTCCTAAAAATAAAATATTTTTTTAATATACAGCTACAAGGTTAATTATACCAAAATTTATTAATAAATCAAATAAATTTTTTCAATATATGAAACTATTTATTATT
>CAZFWO010000108.1:0-4765 GCA_964522785.1 uncultured Desulfurellales bacterium | reverse complement strand
CTCGGCTTCTTTTCGGCTCATTGCAGGTCCCTTTGTCATATTGTCTGTGCCGTATTTAACCTTTTTATCAATCAAACCCTTAGCATCCTTAAAATCGTAATCAACGCCGATATCTACAATATTAACCTTAGCGCCTGCATGTCTTGCCAAGACATTCACAGCAGCTTTGCCTTGAAGCATATTTAGAACCATTTGCGGCGTAACATCTTGTGGAAAAGCAGAAACCTTCTCTTCAACTACGCCATGATCTGCCGCAAATGTGAATATGACCTTTTTACCCATCTTAGGCTTGGTTGTTCCTGTAATCAGGCAATACTGTTTTGCTATTTCTTCAATATATCCAAGACTCCCTTTGGGTTTTGTCAGGTTGTCCAAGTGGTTTTGAATCTCTGGCTCAATTGCTCTGTTTACCGGTTTTATGTATGTTTGTGTTGATTCAAGTAGCGCCATTTTACCTTCCTTTTAATTTATTTATTATATATGTTGCGTATGTTTTTAACAGCCGACATCATATTTGACAGTGCAGGCTTTACATCCTCCCATTTTCTTGTTTTCAAACCACAATCGGGATTAATCCATAGCTGCTCAACAGGCAAAACCTCTATACGTAGAAGTATCTGTTTTTCAAACTCCTTAATTGAGGGAACACGTGGTGAATGTATATCATACACACCAGGACCTACTTCATTTTTATAGCCTGTATCTCTAAAAACCTTTAAGAGTTCATTCCCGCTTCTTGCCGTTTCAAGTGTTATCACATCTGCATCCATTGCCTCAATTGTTTTTATAATATCATTGAATTCACTATAACACATGTGTGTATGAATTTGGGTTTCTTTTTTTGCCACACTTACTGCCAATTTAAAATTATCTACAGCCCATTTTTCATATTCTTTTATATTCTCTTTCCTTAAAGGATAACCTTCTTTGAAAGCCGGCTCATCAACCTGTATAACTTTAATACCCGCATTTTGCAAATCGTTTATTTCATCCCTTAAAACTATGGCTATCTGTTTCGAAACCTCAAAGCGAGATATATCATCCCTGATAAAAGACCAGTTAACCATAGTAACAGGACCTGTAAGCATACCTTTTACGGGTTTTTTTGTTTTACTTTGAGCATAACTAATCCATTTTACAGTCATAGGGAAAGGTCTTTTTATATCTGCATAAATTATCGGTGGTTTTACACATCTGCTCCCATAGCTTTGCACCCAGCCGTTTTTGGTAAAATGAAAACCATCAAGCATCTCTCCAAAATACTCGACCATATCATTTCTTTCTGGTTCTCCATGAACAAGCACATCAAAATCTATTTCCTCTTGAAAAGCTATACATTCATCGATATATTTTCTAATGCCATTTTCGTATTCATCTTTTGGAATTATTCCTTTTTTATAATCACGTCTTATTTTTCTTAACCTATCAGTCTGCGGAAAACTGCCTATTGTTGTTGCAGGTAAAAGGGGCAAATTCAAAACCCTTTTTTGAATTACCCTTCTTTCTTTGAAACTTCCGTCTCTTTCCGTTTTTTTGATATCTTTCATAGATTGCCTGAATTCAGAATCATCTAAATTAATAACAAGCTGCTCTTTTTGCTCGGCAATTAACCTATTATTTTGCAAAATATCACTGCCTTTATTAAAATGGAAAAGTTGAGATATAGAAACAATTTCGTCAAGCTTTTCGTAAGCAAAACTCATAAACTTTTTTATATTGCTATCTAATTCATTCTTTGATGTGTAAGGAACATGCAATAAAGAACAGCTTGTTGAAATAATTATATTGTCTTTGTTTATTTTTTCGCTAATAGAGTTAAGCAAGTTAAGCGTTTTATCAAAATTGTTTACCCAAACATTTTTTCCATCAACAACGCCGGCAATCAATTTTTTATCGCCTATATATTCCAAAACTTCCAGATTGTTTCTACCATAAACAAAATCTAAAGCTATGCCATAGATAGGCACATTACATAGAGTTTTAACAGCCTCTTTTGCATGCTCAAAATATGCAGCAAATATAAGGTGAACATTATTTTTTATTGAGGATAGTTCTGTATATGTTGTTTTTAGCATATCAAGCTGGTCATCTGTAGGATTGCGAACAAAAATCGGATCATCTATTTGAACATAAACATCATCATTTAAAGATGATACAGTTTCAATGAGTTCTTTATAAATATCAAGTACTCTGTTAAAATACTTGTAGGGAGATTTTCCGCTATCCGTTTTAGACAATCCTAAAAAAGTTACGGGGCTTATTATATTTATTTTGGGGCTTATACCTGAATCTTTTGCTTCATTGTATTCTTTTATAATTTTGGACGCATTTAGTTTAAACCTAAGATTATCACTCAATTCGGGAACAATGTAATGATAGTTTGTGTTAAACCATTTAGTCATCTCCATTGCAACAGCGTTATTATATCCTCTTGCCATTGCAAAATATCTTTTGGTATCACTATAAATTGATTGAAAACGCTCAGGAATTGCATTAAGCATAACAGCGGTATCAAGCATATTATCGTAAAAGCTGAAATCGTTGCAACTTATAAAGTCAATACCTTTTTCTTTTTGTATAAGCCAATGTTTTTTTCTTAAAGTAGATGCAGCTTTTTGAAGTTCCCCTTCTGAAAGTTTGTTTGACCAAAATTCCTCAAGAGCCTTTTTTAACTCTCTTCTCTCACCAATTCTTGGAAAACCAGTAACATAAGTTTTCCTTTCCATCTTTTTGCTCCTTTTGTTTACGCGACAAAAATCGTTTAACCACTGTCATGGTATTCGGACTTAGAGGTTGCATTTTAGCTTCTCAATACCGTAGCGCGACTGTGCCTGATTCTCACAGGACTTCCCCATGTACGACAGCAGCGTAAGTCAATTTTATCTGATTTTATTTAGCAATAACTTACACACCCCTTATCTCTTGCGCAATATTTTTTCACCTCCTTGCTTTAAATTAATGCTCTAATAGAGAAGATTTAGCTTAACTTTTATAGGAAATTGTATATATTTGTCAAGTTTTTTACCATATTAGTTTTAGTAATCTCCTTTCTTTATATGCAGCGGTATGCCGCTTGCCATTAAAACCACATTCTCCGCAATAGAAGCTATTCTTTGGTTTATTCTGCCCAATGTATCTACATACTGCCTTGACAGTTTATTGTCCGGCACTATGCCCATACCCACCTCATTAGAAACAATAATTGTATTGCATGACGGATTTTTCAAGGCTTCAATAAATTTTTCAATCTCATCAAGCTTATTGTAATATATGAGGTTGTTAATCCAGACAGTTATGCAGTCAATTACACAGACATTGCCCTCTGCATGCGTTAGGACTTCTGCTAATTTTATAGGTTCTTCAATGGTTTCAAATTCCAAACCCCTCTCAATTCGATGATTTTCTATCCGTTTTCTCATTTCATCATCAAAAGCAACCGCTGTTGCTATAAATATACGCGGTTTTTCATACTGCATAGCCAATTTCACGGCATATGAGCTTTTTCCGCTTTTCGCCCCGCCTGTGATAAGTGCAACCTCTTTCATTACAATTAGGAATATCACATTGCCAATATCTTTGCAAAGAGTTTTTATCTTGACTATGAAAATATCTTTTTATATCTTCTAAAAGACAGGTTCAAGGGAAGTTGGGTGAGAATCCCGCACTGTACCCGCAGCCGTATTAGATTTATCGGCTTTTCAATGAGAGCCACTGTCGAGCATTTAAGTTTTTTAATTACGCTGCTTCAAATTGCCGAAGTAAATTAAAAAATTGAGTGCTTAATGGGAAGGCGGAAAAGCTATCTTAGTCGGAAGACCTACCTGTCGGGTTTGGCTTAAGCTTTTATTCGGCGGGCGTTCCGGATAAAAGATAAAAGCTCCTGTAATATCATATTAAACTTTATAATTATCAGGAGGATCTATGCGTATCGGTAAATTTCTATTAAGTGTATGTACTATATCCGGACTACTGTCGGGATCGGTATATGCAGATGTAGGCAACATTACGGTCACGGCAACAAGAAATGCTGTAAAGGTTGCCAAAACACCATCAAAGGTAAATATCGTAACGGCGAAGCAGCTCAAAGATAAAGGTATTATTTATGTAAAAGATGCATTAAAAGAAATACCCGGCATTGCAATTTCGTCAAACGGTGCTTTCGGTGGAACAACAAGCGTTTATATGAGAGGATTGTCGACATATTACACAAAGGTGCTTATAGATGGCATTGATGTGTCAGATCCGTCATCGATAGGTGCGATTTTTGATTTTGCAAATTTAACAACAAACGATATTGAAAAAATAGAGATTGTGCAGGGTGCTCAAAGTGGTTTATATGGTTCAAATGCCGTAGCAGGCGTAATCAACATTATTACAAAAAAAGGAAAAGGCAAACCTTTTTTTAAGTATTCTCAAACGGCAGGTTCGTTTCATACATATAAAGAAACCGGAGAGAGCGGCGGCTCGCTTGGGAATTTTGATTATTATCTTGAAGGATCAAGATTGGATACAGACGGAATCTCAAAAATGGATAAGTATCATCAGGACGATCATTCATATTCAAAAGGCGATGAGAAAGACGGTTATCATAAAACGGACGTTTCAAACAGAATAGAGTACAACTTTGACGACAGTTTAAAGATAGGCGAAATTATGAAATGGTACAAAACAAGAGACTATCTGGATAACGGCTGGTACGTAACACCTTCATACCATTCTTTGCCGGATGATTCTGCGTCAACTAATAACACACCTGCTGGCAAAA
>CAZFWO010000107.1:0-4769 GCA_964522785.1 uncultured Desulfurellales bacterium | reverse complement strand
ACTAAGCACTTTTTGCGTAATGTCAGTTGCCATAAAGAGACCACTGCATAATAGCTCAATAACAATATAATATACTGTTTTTTATCAAACTCTTTCAACTCAAAGTGTATGTGTATGTGTGAGTGTGAGTGTGAGTGTGTGGTTTTGGGTGCGGGGTAATTAGATTATCTAAAATTTATATTCGTTTCAAGAGCTTGATAAGAAACTATATATTGTGCAGCGGTCTCGTAATGAGTCTCATCGTATAATTTTTAGACTTTTAATTTTTAAATGATAAAATATAATTGTTTTAAAACAAAAAGCGCAGTTCTGTTTTTAGAGGTGAAAAATGTCTATAAACTACTTTAAAAAATTGGAAGATGTTATAAAACACGCAGAAACTTGCCTATTTTTAACAAGTGCAGGAATGAGCGCAGACAGCGGCATTCCTACCTTTAGAGATAAAGAGGGTTATTGGAGAAACTTTCCTGCTTTTAAGAAATTGGGTTTGGAGGCAATTGAACTTGCTAATCCGCACAGTTTTAATGTGAGACCTCAATATGCTTGGGCGTTTTATGAATGGCGCAGGCGTAACGCTTATGAAAATGTTCCTCATGTAGGGTATAGTGTAATTAACAGGCTGATAAAAGATGTGTTTAAGAGGTCTTTTGTTCATACAACGAATACAGACGGCTATCATATAATTTCAGGGCTTGATGAATCGCTTATTTATGAAGTGCACGGTTCTATGTGGCGTTTGCAGTGTATGGGAGGAAATAGTTGTGTCTATGGTGTAAGAAAAAACAGTGATGTTCCGCTGTGTGATTTGGATTATGGAACGATGACTGCAACAAACCTGCCAAAATGTCCGGAATGTGGCAGGCTTTTAAGGCCGAATATATTGATGTTCGGTGATTGGGGATATGTAGAGAATGACTATCAAATAAATAATTACTATTCATTTCTGGATGAGGTTGGTGTGCCGGATTTGGTTTTTTTGGTTGGTTCAAGTTCAGCTGTGCCTACCAATGACTATATAGCAAATAGAATGCAAAAAAAAGGTGCCTTTGTTGTAACGATAAATCCCGATAAATCGTCTCTATCTGTGTGCAAACCTGACCTGTTTATACAAAAAAAGGCTAAAGAGACATTTGAGGTAATCAATAATTTACTGTTTAAAATAGAGAATATGTGAAAATGTTATTGTATTTTTTTGGATTTTTGATAATAATAGAAACATAAAAAAAGGAGGAGTGCGTAATGAAGTTTAAAACAAAATTGGTGCTTTATGGGATGGGTTCTGTTGTTCTTTTTGCTATAATTTTTGCTGTATATGCCGTTTTCTGGAATATTAATAAGATAAGAACAGAGGCAAACGATTTGAAAACGATAATTGTAACAGAAAGAAAACAAGCTCTAAAAAATGTGATGCAGACAGTCATTTATAAGTATGAAGCCCTGGTTAAAAAAGGTGTTGACAAAGGCGCAATAGAAGAATTTGTGTCTAAAGAATTGGAAAGGACAAGGTATGATAACGGTAAGAACTATTTTTTTATACTTAGCAAAAAAGGCGTCCTGGTCTTAGATCCTGCAAAACCGCAGCTAAATGGAAAAAATGTTTATAATATGCAGGATAAGAAGGGGAATTATCTGTTCAGGGATATGATTAATGTTGTAAATAAGCATGGATCTGGTTTTGTGTATTATTGGTGGAAGAAATTAGATGGTAAAGTTGCGCCGAAATTGACATATGTGGCGCAAATTCCAGGAAGTGATTTGATTATAGGAACAGGTGTATATTTGGACGATATAGAGCAGCAAGTGGCATATTACCATAATAGATTCATAAAAGAACTAATGGGTTCTATGGTTATCTCCGCTGTAGTAGGGGTTTTGGCATTTATTGTAGTAGTTCTTATAGGAATATGGATATCAAATAGAATGATGCAGCCTATTAACAAGATGTATGATGGCTTAAATGACCTTGTTTCTGGCGAAGGCGATTTGACTAAAAGAATACGTATTGATTCGAAGGATGAAATTGGCCAATTGGCAAATATACTTAACCAATTTTTGGATAAAACGCAAATTATGATAAAAGATATGCAAGATAGTGTAAAAGAGCTTGGAACACATTCGGCCAATCTTTCATCAGCCTCAGCTGAAATGTCATCAACAACCGAAGAAACAACAAGAAGTGTGCAAGAGATAGCAAATGCAATAAACGATACAACTAAGGCTGTTGACGGTATTGCTCGTGCAACGGAAAATATAAATTCTCTCACTGCCGATGTCGATGAAGTGAATAAAAACATATTAAAGGATATTGATGAAAGACTCAAAAGGATGGTTAACAATGCTCAACTTGCTAAAGAAGCAATGAAACAGATAAATACGGTTGGAGATGCATCAAAAGAAATAGGGCAGATTGTAGGTGTTATTAATGAAATAGCGGATCAAACAAACCTGCTTGCCCTAAATGCTGCAATAGAGGCAGCAAGAGCTGGAGGAGCTGGTAGAGGATTTGCCGTTGTTGCCGATGAAATTAGAAAACTTGCAGAAAAAACACAGCATGCAACGGAAGAGATAAGAAATATGATAACAAAGATGCAAAATGATACAAAGATGGCTGTTGAAAAAACAAAATTATCTGAGGATATGACGCTTGCCGAAGGGGAAAGGGCTAAAGAAGATAAGGAGCATATAGAGGATGTTGCGAAAAAGACAGCCAGGGTTATAGATGAGGTTAATTCAACAAGTGCGGCAACAGAAGAGCTCTCATCAACCGTTGCAGAGATAGATATGCAGATAAGAGAGGTGGCAGAAGCGGCGAAAGAAAATGCAAAAGCTGTGGAGGATGTTGCCAGATCTGCAGATGAGCTTAACAATATATCCGGCAAAGTAAGTAATCAGGTGGATAGATTTAAAGTTTAGCTAAATACTTCAGGCTGCCTGCTTTTTAAAGAGTAGGTAGCCTTTTTAAAATTCTATTTTTTTTATTATTTCATAATCGTCTTTATCCATTATAAAAATAAGTATATCATTTTTTCTCAGCAAAAAATCGTCTGAAGGATAGAGCCAACTATCATCCCTTTTTATAAGAATAATTTCTATATACAGTGCCAAGCCGCTTTGCTTTATTGATTTCCCGGATAGTTTGTTGATTATTCTTTCTGATATTACTTTTCTTGAGCCGCTTATCAATTCAAAGGTAGTTGGATTTTCTATGGCATTTTCAATTATTTTTATTAATGCTTCTGTGTATATAAGAGGTACAATGCCTTTTTGTTTAAATATATCTCTATTTTCGGGGTCATTATCCCTGGCAAATAATTTATAAACATCAAACTTGTCTGAAAGCATATCTGCTACCTTTAAATTTGTTTCATCACTATTTGTAACAAGAAGTGCAGTATCTTTAAATGTCGGCTTAATTTCTTCCCATAACTGTTTATCTAATGCATCGCCGCAATATATTATTGAAGTACATTTGCCTTTTAAATTTCTGCATTTTTTTTCATCTTTCTCTATTAATATTACATTTTTACCCTTCTCCTTTAGTCTTTTTGCTATATTTGAACCTACCCTCCCGCCGCCTATTATTATGATTTTTGATGTTGCCTGCACAATTTTTTTCCTTTCAATAAGACTAAAAAGGGATGGAGCCAGGACACAGCTGAATGCCGCAAGCAGTATGATAGCCGAATTTATTTGATTGTTTATGATGCCAAGTTTTAAGCCTATGATTGAAGCAGCTATGATTAGGCTTAGTCTGCCGCTTAATAAAAATCCGCCTGCGATAGTTTCTTTCAGGGTAAATCTTAATTTTAAAGGTGCTGCAGATAGAATTTTTATTACAAAACTTCCTAATATAATTACAAGAAAAAATAGAATTCCTTCAGCTGAAAAGATTGGTAATTTTGACTTTGCTCCTTGATAGATAAAGAAGAAGGGTATAAAAAAACCATATCCTATAGCGTCTAACTTTAGCAATAAGACTTCGGATTCTTTCTCACTTATATTTGATATAATCATTCCGGCTATGAAGCTGCCCAAAATGATTTCTATACCCAACTTTTCCGCAAGGAATAGGAATATAAATAAGATGGCAAATGAGCCTCTTATGCCCATTTGAATATGAGTTTTATGCTTAAGCATATTTACAGATTTTACCATCCATTTGTTTTTCATTGTTGTGTGTATTATTTTTTTTACCAAGAATGCAGAGATGAATATTAAGGACATTATAATCATATCGGTTATGCTGTTTTTATTTTCTTTTAAAAGGGCAAATACCGTAATCATTAAAAGTGTTGCAAAATCTGCAATAAGGGCGCTTGTTGTAAGCGCTTGTTTGTATATTTTTTTTATATCCTGACGCGATTTCAATGTAGGAAAAACTATGGCAACAGATGTTGTAGAGAATATAAATGTTAAATACAGGGGGCTATTTGAACAGTGAAACAAACGAATGATAAAAATGGAGAACAAAAAGGAGAAAATGAGCGTAAGAATAAAGGTTAAAATGGCTATAAAAGAAGGGGATCGTATGAAGTACTTACTTTTCAATCCCTGCGTGTCAAAATCGGTTTCAAGCCCTCCAAGAAACATTAAATACAAAAGACCAAAGGTTGATAAAAATTCCATGACGGCATTATTTGTGTCAATCAAATTCAATCCGCTTATGCCAATAGCTATGCCTACTATTATTTCTAAAGCGACAGAGGGTATTAAGCCTCCCATAATTTTCGTTGAAATAAGCGGTATAAAGAAACTGAGAACAACTATTA
>CAZFWO010000106.1:0-4833 GCA_964522785.1 uncultured Desulfurellales bacterium | reverse complement strand
GCAGTGGTCTCATCATGTAAAACTTGACAAAACTGCAAACTTTTATTACATATCTTTTTAAGCATTAAAAGTCAGGGGCTGTAGCTCAGATGGGATGAGCGCTTGGCTGGCAGCCAAGAGGTCAGGGGTTCAATCCCCCTCAGCTCCACCAGGTATAAGAGGTAAAAATGAAGGAAAAAATACGAAGAAAATTGGATTCCGCTATGGAAAGTGCCAAAGAAGCCGATATAGGTACTGTTTTAAATAGTGCCAGAAACAAAATAGCGGATATATCAAAAAATCCTTCAAAATATATAAGTGATACCGTCCTTCAGGTTAAACTGGCATGTGATATGTTGTCATGCTACATGAAAAAGGAGTGTAGTTTCCCATGGAGAAGTGTGTCTGCACTCCTGGCAGTTCTTATATACTTCATCAACCCTTTTGATATCATACCGGATTTTATACCTGGTATTGGGTATATTGATGATTTAACCGCACTTGCTATAGCATTCTCTCTTATAAAATGGGATTTGAAAAAATACGCTAAAGAAAAAAATCTCAATCTTAAGGAATACGGATTAGAATAAAAATAAGCAGTTTATTCTGCCTGTAATCCATGGTTCTTGCAAGCTCAAAAAATTTAGGAAGTAAATTTTTCTTGCCTATAGAGTATATTAAAGTATATTTATACAAGCTGTTTTTGAAGAGGGAGTTTTTTATGGCTAAGAAATATATTTTTATAACAGGCGGTGTTGTTTCATCTTTAGGGAAGGGTATAACAAGTGCATCCCTAGCGTATCTTCTTATGTCTCATGGACTAAAGGTCTCAATTGTCAAAATAGACCCCTATCTAAATGTTGACCCGGGAACCATGAACCCGTATCAACATGGTGAGGTTTATGTTTTAGACGACGGTGCAGAAACAGACCTTGATCTGGGACACTATGAGCGTTTTACGAATTTGACACTTTCAAGAAAAAACAATTTTACTACGGGTCAGGTCTATTTTACCGTTATCACAAAAGAGAGGCATGGTGACTATCTTGGCAAGACAGTACAAATAATTCCTCATATTACCAATGAGATTAAAAAACGTATAAGAGAAGCTGGTAGAGACAAGGATGTTTTAATTGTTGAAATAGGCGGGACAATAGGTGATATAGAAAGTTTGCCATTTTTAGAAGCAATAAGACAGATGGGATATAATGACCACAAAGGCGACTGTATCTATGTGCATCTTACACTCGTACCGTACATAAAAACGGCAGGAGAACTTAAAACCAAACCTACACAACACAGCGTCAAAGAACTTCAATCCATAGGCATATCGCCTAACATCATCGTTTGCAGAAGCGAAAGGCGTTTAAGCAAAGAAGCAAAGGAAAAAATAGCAATGTTTTGTAATGTGGAAAAAGAGGCAGTTATAACGGCTCTGGATGTGGATACGGTTTATGAAGTGCCGCTTGCCTTTAGAAAAGAGAAATTTGACCAGCTTATTATAAAAAAACTATCGTTGGATGTAAAAAAAGAGAGCAATCTGGACGATTGGAAAAATATGGTAGATTCCATCAAGAACCCCAAAGCAGAGGTTAATATAGCATTTGTAGGTAAATATGTAGGTTTGAAAGAATCCTACAAAAGCCTGGTAGAATCTTTTATTCATGCAGGAGCCAACCTCAATGTAAAGGTTAAACTAAAATGGATTGAGTCGGAAGATCTGGAAAAAGATGGCTATGAACAACTACTTGAAAATGCTGACGGCGTACTGGTTCCTGGAGGATTCGGCTCAAGGGGAATAGAGGGTAAAATAAACGCAATAAAATATTCAAGAGTAAATAAAGTACCGTTTTTAGGCATATGTCTTGGTATGCAGACCGCTGTCGTAGAATTTGCAAGACATGTAGCCAATATAGAAGATGCATATTCCGAGGAATTCAATGAGACAGCACAAAACAAGGTTATACACCTGGCGCGTAGGTGGCAAAAGGAGGATAAAATTATCAATAGAGACAAAACATCCGACAAAGGTGGAACAATGAGATTAGGAAGCTATCCATGTATTATTAAAAAAAATACACTTGCATACACAATATATAAAAAAGACAGAATAGAGGAAAGACACAGGCATAGATATGAATTCAACAACAACTATAAGGATACACTCGAAAAATTTGGGCTTATAATAAGCGGAATAAGTCCAGACAATGAGTTTGTAGAGATTGTCGAGCTGAAAGAACATCCGTTCTTTATAGGCGTTCAGTTTCACCCTGAATTTAAATCAAGACCTCTAAAACCGCATCCCGTAATACTAATGTTTGTTAAAAAGAGCTATGAATCAAAAAGAACTAAAACAGGAGATTAAGGCCAAGTCCTTGAGGAATTTCTATATATTCTGTTGCGATGATTACTTTTTAAAAAAACTCTATCTTAACCGTATCATAGAGGCCTGCAACTGCAATGTTGAGATTATTGATGTTGAAAGTGAAGATGACATAGATATTCTCAAACAACGCATTTCTTCCACAAGGCTTTTTTCAACATCCAAAAAAAGATTGATACATGCAAGAATCCATTTTGTCCTAAGCAGTATATTTGCAGAAAATAAAAGCAACAACATAGTTATTTTGGACCCTGTAGAGTGTAAAAATATAAAACACAAAAATCTTGTAAAATTTCAAAAACCAACCTATGACGAACTGAATAAATTTATTGACTATAAAATAAGACCAAAAAAAATAGAACAAAAAGCAAAAAATATTATATTAGAGCAGTTCAAAGATAAAAACACATCCTATTTAAACAATTTTATGGACAAGCTTCTTCTATACACACAGGAAGAGAAAAGAATCGGATATGACAACACAGTAAAGGTTTTGGATGTCAATGGAGAAATAAAACTGTATGCAGTTGTAAGCTATGTGCTGCAAAGAAATCAAAATAGATTCTTTGAGAGCATAGATTCACTTCTTGATAATGTGCATCCTTCGGTCCTTATCTTTGTCCTATCAAATGAGGCTATAAAAATTCTTGCGGCACATTACGTACAAAAAAAGGACTTACCGCTATTCCAAATCAAACAGGACCATTTCTCAAAATACAAAAATTATTTTCAAAATCTTGGTGAAAAAAAGGTTATCCAGCTTATAGATACCTTATACGATATGGATGTAATAGTTAAAAGTCTAAGTTTGAATGGCTTTAAAGAGATATTTAAAGCACGCATGTTTGAATGGTTTATTTAAAAATTCTTGAGTAAAAACAGGTAGATAACAATTTTTATGTGGGAGGCATTATGTTTATAGTTGAACCGTTTCTTAATAAATTTTACAGAAATCAGATGAAATCCGCTCTAAAATTTGACAATGTGAGTAACGAGTCTGTTTCAAGAGAGGAGTATAACAAAAGCGAGCCCTACCTTCTCTATGTACATATACCGTTCTGTGAGTCTCTCTGCCCCTATTGCTCTTTTCACAGGTTTGTTCTCGATAAAGATATTGCCAGAGAGTACTTTAAGGCGTTGAGAAAAGAGCTTCATCTATACAAAAATGCAGGTTATGATTTCAAAGGTCTATATATAGGCGGTGGCACACCTACTATTATGATGGACGAGCTGATTGATACAGTTAATTTAATACATGAACTATTTAATGTTGAAAGCATATCCATCGAAACCAACCCCAACCATTTAACCGATGAAAATATAAAACTCTTGCAGGATGTAAAAGTTGACAGACTAAGTGTGGGTGTTCAGAGTTTTGATGACAACCTGCTTAAAAAAATAGGGAGATATCAAAAGTATGGCAGCGGCAAAGAGATTAAGGAAAGATTAAGAAATGCTATGGGTAAATTCAATACACTAAATGTGGACCTTATTTTTAATATGCCAACACAAACAAAAGCAAGTCTTGAAAGAGATCTTGATATCATAGACAGTTTGTTAACTGAACAAGTTACATTCTATCCCTTGATGAGCTCTGCCAATGTAGAAAAGAACATAAAGGATACTCTCGGTAGTGTTGACTATAAGCAGGAAAAGGACTTCTACTTTACAATATTGAATAGAATGAAGCAGAACTATACAGGCTCCACCGCATGGTGTTTTTCAAGAGAGGCTTCAATGGTTGATGAATATGTTATAGACTATGATAGCTATGTCGGAGCAGGCAGTGGTGCTTTCGGATATCATAACGGTCGTATATATGTTAACACGTTTTCGTTAAAGGAGTACATTAATAAAGTAAATAATAACGAACTTCCCATAGCCATTGTAAAGCAGTTTACCGAAAAAGAAAATATGTACTACTTTATATTAATGAAGTTGTTTGGCCTATCAATGAATAAAAATGACTTCGAAAAGAAATTCGGCACGGACATAAACAAGGCACTGTACAAGGAAATGCTTCTTTTAAATCTATCAAAATCGGTCAAAAAAAATGGAGATATAATTACACTGACAGACAGAGGAAGATACTATTGGGTAATGGGAATGAGAGAATTTTTTATTGCCGTAGATAATTTAAGAGACTATTGTAGAAAAAGAATAGAGAAAATTGAAGGAAAAAACAAACTCTAAAAAACAATTGCAAACAAAACTTGACGGTATCCGGTCTCTTTAAACAAACAACAGATATTGAGACCACTGCGTAATCCGTATTTCTTATCAAGTTCTTTCAACTTAAGAATGAATTTTTTAACGATGACCCAAGCACCTATTTTCTGACATTATGCGAAAAGTGCTTAGTGTGCTTAATGAGCAATGTCCTTCTTCCTCACTATCCATTTTTGATATACAGGATATCAATAAATACAAAGTTTATTTATAAAATGGATGGTGAGGAATTCATCCTTTAT
>CAZFWO010000105.1:0-4850 GCA_964522785.1 uncultured Desulfurellales bacterium | reverse complement strand
GGGTTGCAGTATGCAGAAAAGAAAACGAACGGGAGCTGCAGGAGCGAGGTTTAACTACATTGACACCAAGAGAACTTGCAATGTTATATCTATCAGATACAAGCAAGGACACATTTCAACGCCTATTAGAAGCAAAACGGGTGTTTGGCGGGTATGTGCGTAAAGTTGAACCTGATAATGATAAAAATGCAATATCTAAAAAGGGAGTTTAATATGAAAAAACCAAGTAACAAAAAGATTATTGAAGTGTTGAATGTTAAAGCTGGAATGGTTACTTATGCTGCAGAAGCTTTGAAGATTAGCACTCCAACTTTATACCGATGGATAAATAAATCACCAGAACTGCAGGAAGCCTTGAACGCCATTAGAAATGCAAATGTGGATATGGCTGAAACCGCTTTAATTGATAAGATAAAGCAAGGTGATACAACAGCTATTATATTCTATCTGAAATGCCAGGGTAAAGGCCGTGGTTACGTAGAAAGGCAGCAAGTAATGCATACAGGGCAAGTGGATGTGGTGCATTATTATCTACCTAAAAGAACAAATAAACAAATAAGCAGTTAGTGGGTCCTTATAAAAAGAATATCGGCTACGGAGCGGAACGGCGCACAAAAGTTTTAGGTATGAAATTTCAAAACAGGTTGACTAAGTTGAGATTAAATAACACCCAAAACAACACAAGCGCTTATAAACAACCTTACATTTGCCTTCAGTCGTGAAAGGGGAGTTGTTAATACTTCATCATTATCATCTAATCGTAAATAAGGTTGCTGTAGTTCTCCGTTATATACATCTCGTGAACCACGTCCTTTGCTTCCATTATTTCCATTGGACCCACTTTTTCTTTGTTGTCCAGTATTGTTCTCAACGTTCTCATCATTGCCATTGCCCCCATTGTTGCCACCCTCTTTAATTTTTTCTTTTTCTTTGGTCCCCGGTATTCTTTCGGATGTAGTTCCTTTAGCATTATTTTCTGTTGTTCCTGAAACATTAGAAACGTATGTTCCTTTTCCATTTCCTCCATTCCCCGTATTTTCATTGCCTTGAGCGCTTTCGGTATTTCGTTCTCCATTGTTTATCTCCTTTTGAGGTTCTTCTATACTTACGTTATTAACCTTTTTCTGTGTATTTTCAATATTATTATTCGCATTTTTAGGTTTTACCAGAAATATATCGCTGTAGTCTGTTATTCTTGGAGCTATTACATCTGTTAATTTATCATTTGAGTATATAGCAACATTCTCTTATAGGGCATTCTTAGCTCAGAAAAATATATATTTCATAGAAAATATAACAGCCTTTAAACATAGAGTGTGATCCGCAGCAAACAGTAACCATATAACCACAAAGTGTGAACACTTGTAATGCTAAATCCACAAAGCGTGTATATAGTAATATCGCTATTAGAGATATACCAACGCTGCCAACTTATTGCCAGACAGTCATAATTTTTTTTAACAATATTGCCAAGTGGAGATAATTTAATTGTCTTAAATTTTATCCGTATTGTTGCTTTTTAATGTTATCAAGGTTGTATTTCGTGGACACTATATGGACACCTGAGTTTAGGCAATAAAAAAGCCAATCTTAGCTTTTTACCAAGATTGGCTTGATAACAGGCTTTAAAATGGTGCCGAGGCGTGGAATCGAACCACGGACACAGGGATTTTCAGTCCCTTGCTCTACCGACTGAGCTATCTCGGCAACAAACAGCGTGTTTATACAAAAAGAAGATTAAAAAGTCAATATAAAAAATTATGAGCTAAATTATGAGCTAAGAACGCTTTTTAGGGTCTTGGCGGTTTTTTTTATGTCCATATATAACAGGCCGAGTTTGGCACTCGTATTTGTTGTAACGGTTAACACGGCTTCTTCTCCGGCTGCTGTCAACACTATGTATCCGCTGCTGCCTTTTACTGTAACCTGCTCGGGAACACCTTTTTCAAGTTCCTCAACTGCCCTTTCAGATAAAGAAAGCAATGCTGCTGACATGGCTGATATCCTGTCTTCATCCATATTTTCAGACAAATAGCTGCTTATCATCAATCCATCTGATGTAACAAGTGCAACACCTTCTATTGCAGAGTTTGTTGACATCAACGTATGCAATACATCGTTAATTTTCTTTTCTTTCATATATCCATCCTCCAAAAAATAGACATTATTCTTATACTGCTCAGAAGCTATCAAAAAATATCGATTTAATCAAGTAAAATCGTTAGATTTATGCCATATTATAAAATTGTGTTTTTGTAGTTTAAAATATGAATAATTGATTTTTATTCACTATTTTGATAGCTTATGCAGGTTATGAATATACGTGTGAAAAACGGGGAAACAATCTTAGATATAGTGACAGAAGATAAAAATATACTAACTACTCTTGCCAGAGAATCAATATTTATTAATGCATATTGTGGAGGAAAGGGTGTATGCAGAAAATGTAAAATCAGATACATAACCGATGCGCCGCAACCCACTAAAATAGAGAAGCAGACATTTACACAAAAAGAGATAGATTACGGATTCAGGCTTGCCTGTATGCATGAATTTAAAAGTGGTAATTTTATAGAGGTTTTTGAATCAAAGGCTGTATTCAGTAGAGTAGCGGGTTATGTATGTACAGATAATAGTTCAAGTTATGTGGCTTTGGATATAGGCACAACAACAATATCGGCAGCTTTAATACAAAACAACAAACTCCGGGCATCTTTGAATGCTTTGAATCCTCAGGTCTCCTTCGGTGCCGATGTTATGAGTCGTATTGCTTACTCAAATGAACATTCTAACAAGATTCTTGTTGATATACTGAATAAAAGTATAAAGAATATTATTGATGAATTTGTCAAACAGTATAATGTGAACAGGATTGAGAAGATTATAGTAAGTGCAAATCCTACCATGATTGCATTTTTTTTGGGATTAAATCCAAAATCTATAGGAAAGTATCCCTATAATCCGCCGTTTAGATTCTCTTTGAATACAAAATGGGAAGGGATAGACGTTTATATACCCCCTGTTATTAGTGCATTTATAGGTTCAGATATAACTGCGGGTTTAATCAATATAGACTTAAGCAGAGACTTTCTTTTTATTGATATAGGGACAAACTGTGAATTTGTATTAAAATATAAAAATAGGGTATATGCAGCGAGTGTTCCCGGGGGTCCTGCCATAGAGGGTGCAGGCATAGATTACGGTATGATGGCAAAGGAGGGAGCAATAGAGAGGGTGATATTTGATAAGACCCTGCAATGTTCAACCGTAGGCAATAAAAAACCTATAGGCATAGCAGGTTCGGGTTTAATCAGCGCAATAGCTATGTTGAATCGTTATGGTATTATAGATAAAAGCGGTAGGATTTTAGATGGATGGGAGATAGAGGATGCTCCGTTGCAGTTGATAAACAGGATTAAAAAAAGGGGCTTTTTATTGGACAACAGTATATACTTAACCCAGAATTCAATAAGGGAGTTTCAACTAGTCAAAGCGGCTCTCAATGCGGGTATAGAAATCTTAATGAATAAAACAAAGAGTAACTTAAACAGTATAGATAATGTATATCTCTCCGGAGGATTCACAAAATCGCTGTCAAAAAATGATATTATTGACTCAAACCTCTTAAACATAAACAAAGAATTTGTATTTTTGGGCAACAGCTCTCTGTCTGGAGCAATGAAGCTCTTTTGCAAGAGTAATATAGAAAAATTGGAAAAATTTGCAGAGGATATAGAGTATATAGAGATAGCAAACGAAGATGCTTTTCAAAAACTTTATATAAAGTATATGGATTTCTTATGAATAGTACCGTAATAACAGTTATAGGGTTTTGCGCCGCCGCATTAACAACCTTTAGCTTTGTGCCACAATTTTTAAAGATTATAAGTACTAAAAAAACAGATGGTATTAGTCTTTTAATGATTCTTCAAATATCTTTGGGACTTTTTTTGTGGGTTATTTATGGACTTTTAAGGAAAGATATTGTACTAATTATTGCCAATGGTGTAGGTTTTGTTATTATTATAGCCACGCTGTTTGTTTATTTGATATATTCGAAGGAGAGAGATTAAATGAAGTTTTCCATAGCTACATGGAATGTAAATTCTATAAGGGCAAGAATCGGTAATGTAATAACCTTTTTGAAAAAAAACAAGACGGATGTGTTGTGCATGCAGGAGACGAAGGTGGAAGATGATCTGTTTCCGCAGTCGGAGTTTAATAATATAGGCTATAATGTAGCCATATTCGGGCAGAAAAGGTTCAACGGTGTAGCGACTGCTTCAAGAATGCAGTTTGAAGAGGTTAGAACAAATGTTGTAGGCAATGAAAAAAAGCAGAAAAGAACAATACTGACAAAAATAAACGGTATCACTATTATTAATTCATACTTTCCCAACGGTCAGGTCCCAGAAAGTGAGAATTTTCAATACAAACTTGAATTTATAAAGGGTTTTAGAAAATATCTCGATGAAAATTTTTCAACCGATAAGGATAAGCTCGTTATTGTAGGTGATTTTAATGTTGCAAAAGAGGATATGGATGTCTACGATAAAAATTCTATGGAGGGTAAGATAGGTTTTCATCCAAAGGAGAGAGAGGCTCTTGAATATTTGTATGAATGGGGCTTTATCGATGCTTTTCGTATTTTTAACAAAGAACAGGTTTTCAGCTGGTGGGATTATAGAGCGTTCGCTTTTAAGCGCAATATCGGCTTGAGAATAGATTATATATGGATATCAAAAGCCTTGCGCAGCCAATGTATAAAATGCTATATCGATAAGGATGAAAGAAGAAAACAAAAACCGTCTGACCACGCCCCTGTGGTTGCTGTGTTTGATATATAGGAG
>CAZFWO010000104.1:2162-4892 GCA_964522785.1 uncultured Desulfurellales bacterium | reverse complement strand
TAGTACTCCCTCTTTAGATTTTCTGGAATTCTAACCGGAAATCTTGAAAGACAAATTAGCTATAAAAATATTGCTTGACAATGAGTTTCTAAAATGCAAATCTTATCTTAAGTTTGTCAATTTTACTTATCTCATTGCTTTGGAGGTATTAAAATGCATATACCTGACGGTTATTTAAGTCCTCAAACATGCGCCGCTGCATATGCTGTTTCGATTCCTATTCTATTTATAGCAGCAAAAAAGGCTTCAAAAAATCTTAATGCAAAAACAATTCCCCTTTTGAGTATTTTTAGCGCCTTTTCTTTTATAATTATGATGTTTAATGTACCTGTACCCGGCGGAACGACAGCCCATGCAATAGGCGGAACATTGATTGCCATTGTTTTAGGTCCGTGGGAGGCTGTTATAGGGGTTTCTGTTGCGCTCTTTATTCAAGCTGTGTTTTTCGGAGATGGAGGCATTTTGGCATACGGTGCAAATGTATTAAATATGGCTATTGTTTTACCGTTTGTCGGATACGGCATATATAAACTTTTATCAAAAGGCGCAGATATCAACTCAAAAAGACAGCTGATAGCAGCGGCTTTGGGTTCCTATGTTGGCATAAATACAGCTGCACTGCTTGCTGCAGTTGAGTTTGGCATCCAGCCGATTCTGTTTCATACTGCAGACGGCACTCCGCTTTATTGTCCATACAGCCTATCTCAGTCAATACCGGCTATGATGTTTGCACATCTAACGGTTGGAGGTTTTGTAGAAATTGTAGTAACGGCTTCTGTTATAGCATTTATGCAAAAAAGTATGTCCGAGGTTTTGCTTTTGTCTAAGCATAGGGAGGCTGAATAATGAGAAATATTTATAAACTGATTATATTTTTGGCTGTATTGGCTTTTTTAACGCCAATTGGACTGATAGCTCAAGGTGATGCTTGGGGCGAATGGTCGTATGAAGAATTTAACAAAATGCTCGGTTTTATACCCTCCGGACTCAGACATTTCTCAGATGTATGGTCTGCGCCATTTGGGGACTACGCAATAAAGGGCTTGTCTGATACAACAGGATATATTCTTTCGGCATTTATAGGCATTATTCTAATCTTTGGTCTTGTGTATATTTTCGGAAAAACCCTCTCAAAAAAGTAACAGATGGGTTTTGGTGAAAAAACTCTCCGCGAAATCACACGTGCATTAGAAACAGCCATATTTTTCTCTCAATTTTCAGAAAAAAACGGCTTTTTGCAGAATATCAATCCAAAGCTAAAAATTCTCGGTGTTTTTCTATTGATGGTGGCTGTTTCATTTTCAAAAAGCATAATATGGCTTTTAATCTTTGCTATTTTATCCTTATTCCTTGCCATTTTATCCAAAATTCCTTTTCTATTTTTCTTTAAGAGAATTTTTGTTTTCATACCTATCTTTGCTCTGATTCTGGTTTTTCCAGCTATGTTTAACTTTATAACACACGGCGATACACTGATTTTAATAACAAAATTCCATACAAAACCGTTTGATATGTTTCCCAATTATATTGCAATAACAAAACAGGGGCTCGGTGCAGTCCTATTTTTGACATTAAGGATTATCGATTCTGTCGCCTTATCTGCTTTGGTTGTCTTAACAACAAAATGGACCGATATTGTTATTGCTTTGAGGGCTTTTTTTATGCCGTGGTTTATTATACTTGTTTTATTAATCAGTTATCGATATATATTTATATTTTTATCCACCGCAGAAAAGTTTTTTTTGGCTAAAAATAGCAGAACATTGGGAAATGAAAATCTAAAATCGGAATACAATTGGATTTCTTCCAAAATTGCAATGCTTATCAAAAAATCATACAATCTGAGTGAAGGTGTTTATCTTTCGATGGAATCAAGGGGATACAATGAGTACAGCGTTTTGGCATGCAACAGTGGTATTTTGATTTTTAATATCATCTGGATATTTGGATTGTGCGGATTGTTAATCTGCAATCTTGTTTTTTAGAGGGTGAATCTAGTTGGATGAAAATATTTTTAAGCTTGACGGTGTAAGCTACTGCTATTTTAATAAAATAAAAGCCGTTGAGAATATTTCGATAACAATAAAAAAATCTGAATCTATAGCCATTCTTGGAGCAAATGGTTCAGGCAAGTCAACGCTGCTTAAAATTTTTGACGGTCTCTATTTTCCCAAAATAGGTAAAGTAGAGGCATTTGGAAAAATATTGAATGAAAAGACCTTGAGGGATAAGGAATTCAATAGATTTTTCAGAAAGAATGTTGGTTTTGTATTTCAAGACCCGGATGCCCAGCTATTTCTTCCAACAGTCAGAGATGAAATAGCCTTTGCACCTATTCAATTGGGCTATTCAGAGGAAGAAACCAGCAAATTAGTGGAAAAAGCTGCAAAAGAGCTGAATTTAGAGAAGCTGCTGGATAAGTATCCGTTCAAATTAAGCGAAGGCGAAAAAAAGAAGGTAGCACTATCATCAATTTATACGCTCAACCCCAATGTATGGCTGCTTGATGAGCCTATTTTATCGCTTGATCCGAAAACCCAGTGGTGGATTGTGGACTTCATAAAACAGCTAAAAAATAACAAAAAAACAATTATTGTTGCAACTCATAACATAGGATTTGCAAAGCTTATAGCCGACAAATGCTGTATATTGCAAGATGACCACAAAATGGCAATCTTCGATGAGACTGATTATGTCCTTAAACAAAAAGAACTCCTGGAAAAAGCTAAC
>CAZFWO010000104.1:0-2062 GCA_964522785.1 uncultured Desulfurellales bacterium | reverse complement strand
AAAGTCTTACAACTCTTTTTTTATAAAAAAGACGGATAATTTCAGCACATCCTCATCAATGATTCCGCCTGACTTGGGAATATGTGAGAACTGTTTAAAAGAGATGTTCGATAAAAACAACAGACGATTTTTGCATCCCTTTATAAACTGCACAGACTGCGGGCCCCGTTTTTCGATTATAGAATCCTCGCCATACGATAGAGATAAAACGACAATGAAGAATTTCAAGATGTGCAAACAGTGCAAGCAAGAATATGAAGACCCTACTGATAGAAGATTTCATGCACAGCCCATTGCCTGCAAAGAGTGCGGTCCTTCTTACTTTTTAGTAAAAGACAATCAGGTCATTGAAAGGGATTTAGAAGCGATAAAACTCTTCTGTGATATTCTGCAAAATAATGATGCAGCGCTGCTGAAAGGCATAGGCGGATACCATCTTGTATGTGATGCTTTTAGCAATTTAGCAACAGATAAAATAAAAAATATAAAAAACAGGCAGACAAAACCGTTTGCCGTTATTGCAAGGGATATTAAAACAGTTGAAAAATATTGCCTTTTAAACGAACATGAAAAAAAAGCGCTTTTATCTCAGATAAAGCCCATTGTGCTTTTGAAGGTTAAAGAGGACAAAACCCTTAGGTCAATCAGAACAAACAGTCCCTATCTTGGCGTAATGCTGCCCTATGCTCCAATTCACCATCTGCTATTCCATTTTTCTAATATGGAATTTATTGTTGCAACAAGCGCAAATTTTACAGAGAAGCCACTTATTTATAGGGATATAGATGCTGTAAAATTTGAGGGTATTAATTATTGTTTAACCAATAACAGAAGAATATTAAGACCCATTGAAGATTCCATTGTCGGATATATTGGAAAAAGGCAGATTATTCACCGATACGCCAGAGGATTTGCGCCGGGTGTGTTTTTAAAGAAAACGAAACCCAATATTCTGGCTTTGGGCGGTGATATAAAAAACAACATAGCTTTATCGTTTGATAATAAAATTATTTTATCACAATATACAGGCGATTTGAGTGAGTATGAAAACTATTTAAGATTTGAAGAAAAGCTCGACGATTTTATGAGATTTTATAATTTTAAACCGGATATTGTTGTTTGCGACAAACACCCAGACTACTTTTCTACAAACTATGCAACGGAACATTTTAATAATGTCAAACTCATTCAACACCACAAAGCACATTTTGGCTCAGTTTTACTTGAAAATGGTTTAGATAAAGATGCAATCGGTGTTGTTATGGATGGAACTGGATATGGAGATGATGGTGCTATCTGGGGCGGTGAGTTTTTTGTTAAACTGGATGGAAACATCGAAAGGGTAGGGCATATTAAATATATGCCGTTTGCCTTTGGTGATAAAGCTGTTAAAGAGCCCTATCGTCTGGCCATGCTGTGGCTTTATAGCATTTTGAAGCAAGAGGCGTTTAATCATCCGCTTTTTGAAAAACACAAGAGTATTGCCAGGATTATAAAAAACATAAAAACATCAAATACAAGCAGTGCAGGGAGGCTGTTTGATGTTGCAAGTGCGCTTTTAGGGATTAAAGAGATAAGCACATACGAGGCTGAGGCTGCAATATCATTGAACTACAACGCATTCGGCATAAATACGGATAAACGCTTCGGGTATGATTTGAAAGGATTTGATATAAACTTTACACCGACAATTGCTGAGATTTCAAGGCTTTATGAGGATAAAAACAAAAAACTGCAAGCTGCGATGTTTCACAACACATTTATAGATGCCGTTATTGAAAATGTTTTGAATATATCAAAAAAAACCGGCATAAAATCTGTATGCCTAAGCGGCGGTGTTTTCCAAAATGAAATTGTTTTTAAAGGTATTGTGAGCGGCTTGGAAAAAAATGGCTTTGAGGCATATTTCAACTCGCAGATTCCCATAGGAGATGGCGGCATAGCATTTGGCCAGATTTGGTTTGTGAGACCACTGCACAGTGATATAATAACAATATAATATACTGTTTCTTATCAAACTCTTTCAACTCAAGATGTGTATGTGTGAGTGTATGTGTGTGGT
>CAZFWO010000103.1:0-5055 GCA_964522785.1 uncultured Desulfurellales bacterium | reverse complement strand
TCAATATATATTCGAGGAATAAGTCTGTCTTATTTAAGAATATTTTTCTTCTATCGTTGCCGCGATTAATTATATGATAAAAACAGTCCTCTGCTTGCAGCCAGTAAGGTCGTGCCATAATACAAAAATTATAGTATCTCAAAAGTCAATGTCAAAGATTAAATTCTATTTTCGAGGGCTGACCCTATTGTTATTGCAGTGGCCTTATGATATAAGGGTTTTGACAAGCAACAACGCTTCCTCTTTGCTCTTTATCTTATTTGCCACTTGTGCTTTCTTAATTTCCATAAGTATAAATTTTAGCACTCTTTTGTCGATGTCTTTGTATAATTCCAGTATTTCTCTACCGTTGATAAGGTTTTTTTCTGCCATTTTCGGTTTTATCTTATAATAAAACTCATTAGCCATAAATTTTAAAAACCCTACATAGACCTCCCTCTTGACCGCACTTATTTTACCCTTAGCCAGGGTATCGGCCAACGCAAAGAATAGAAGATCTATACCATACTCATCATAATTTAAAAAATAGTCTATTATATTTTCTTCACTCAAGTTATTGTTATACCATGTAGAAAATATACAGGAGGGCTCAATATGTTTTTCTATAAAGAATCTCGTTAATCTCGATATATACTTCCCAAAATCGTACTCTTTTGCATATTTAGCAAACAACTGCGAGCTTTTTCTTTCATGATTTGGAAATTTTACACGTCCTTCTTTTGTCAATACCTTTGAAAAAGGTTTACCTGCATCATGAAAAAGGGCTGCAAGCTTCAACGATATCAACACAGCTCCCTTTTTTGACATAAAGTGAAAAAGATACTTCTTATAGCACTTGCCAAGTATCTTATCCACTCTATTATAAGACCACTCTATAAAATTGTACACATTGAGAGAGTGGGTTTTTACATCAAAAAGATGGTGTTCACTTTGTATGCAACCGTTGGTCAACAGCAAATCCTCAAATATGGAATCTATAACAGATGCTTTATCCATTAAAAGCAGATATGCGAAAGTGTTATTTAAAAGCAAAAACTTTTTTAATTCATCCGTAATTCTTTCTTTTGCGGCTTTTTTCAATAAATTACTGTCTCGTCTGGCGATATCGAGCGTATGAGATTCTATATCAAAGCGATTCAATGCACCAAGCCTAAAAGCCCTTATAATCCTTATGGGATCATTCTTAAAACAATCATCCCTGTTTATTCTGACTATTTTTTTTGCTATATCATTTTGCCCGTTCACAGGGTCTATGATTTCATTTTTATCCAAGTCATATGCTATGGAATTAATTGTAAAATCTCTTTTTTTTAAATCTTCTTCTATGCTTTTGGCTCTTGGTTGTGTTATATCTATGGTCTTTATCCTGCAAAAAATTCTGTATGTTTTTAGTTTTTTTTCATACTTTACATATTTACACTGAAGCTTATCAGCAAACATCTTTGCTATTTTATCAATGTTTCCGAAGATAACAAAATCATAATCCTGTGTTTCTTTATCAAGAAAATAATCGCGCACAGCGCCACCAACAAGATATACCTTTGCTCCTTCATTCTTTGATATGTCTTGAAGATTTTTTATATACAAATCCACAATTCCTTTCTCCATAATTTATAATTATATCATAATAATCAGCAAAAATAAATAGGATTTATTAAATTAACTAAAAATTCACCAATCCCAAAATACATTATATCTGTTTTTCTTGACAAAACATACTCATATAAAGATACTCACTAACAGGTTTTATGCGGAGGTTGAACTTGAAAGTATTAAGAGGCTTTAAGGATATTCTGCCAAACGAAACAACAAAATGGCACAAACTTGAAGAAACGGCAAAAAGAACATTAGAATCATTTGGTTTTAAGGAAATACGCACCCCTATATTGGAGAAAACACAGCTTTTCATGCGCGGAGTCGGAGAGGATACAGATATAGTGGAAAAAGAGATGTACACATTTTTGGACAAATCCAAAGAATCTGTCACATTGAGACCTGAAGGAACAGCTGGAACAGTCAGGGCTTACATTGACAATCATCTGGAAAATCTACCATATAAAAAATATTACTACATAGGACCTATGTTTAGATATGAAAGGCCCCAAAAAGGACGCTTAAGACAATTTATCCAGATAGGTGTAGAGGTATTTGGAATAGAAAATCCATCCATTGATGCGGAAATCGTTTATATGGATAAGATTATGCTTGAAAAACTCGGTATCAGTGATCTAAGAATAGAGATAAATAACATAGGCTGCAATCAATGCCGTCCAAAATATATGGAAGAACTTAAAAGATATTTTGGAAAATATAAAGAACAACTATGTGAAGACTGCAAAAGAAGATTAAATAGAAATCCTTTAAGGATATTGGACTGTAAAAATAAACACTGCAATTTGATAGCCAAAGACGCCCCAAAAATCACGGACTATGCTTGCAATAGCTGTAAGGAGCACTATGACAGGGTAAAGGAAAAACTTGCAAACCTCGGTGTTGAATTTAGAGAGAATCCTTATATGGTTAGGGGATTGGACTACTATACAAAATTTGTATTTGAAATAATAACGGACAAACTGGGTTCTCAGGGAACAGTTTCCGCAGGCGGAAGATATGATGGGCTTGTAGAGCAACTCGGCGGTAAAAATACACCCGGTATAGGTTTTGCTTCAGGATGCGAAAGACTGATAGAGTTGATGGAAGAGAAAAAGGAAAAGCTGTTTGATTACTACATAGCCAATTTAGAAAGCGACGATTATTCTATGGAAATAGCATTTAATCTGATAAAGCTGACAAACAAAAAGGTATACGTAGAATACGAAAAGAAAAGTTTGAAGAGTATGATGAAAAAAGCAGATAAGATGAATGTATCGTTTGTTGTTATAGTGGGAGAAAATGAAGCAAACAGTAAAACTGTGATCTTTAAGGATATGAAAAACTCTACTCAAAATAAGTATAATTTGAAAACTTTTTTGGATAATGAGGTGAAAAGATGGCTGTAGAAGGTTTTGTTAGAACACACTACTGTGGAGACGTAAGGGTTTTAGATATAGATAAGGATGTGACTCTTTTCGGATGGGTACAGAACTGGAGAGATCACGGAGGCATTATCTTTATAGATTTAAAAGACAGAGAGGGGCTGGTTCAAATAGTTTTTGACCCATCTGTCAATAAAGAGAACCATGCAAAAGCCTCAAAGCTTAGAAGTCAATACTGTATAGGAATAAGAGGAAGAGTAAGGCATAGGCCAGAAGGTACTGTAAATAAAAACTTAAAAACTGGCGAAGTAGAAGTTCTGGTAAAAGAGCTTAAAATACTCTCAGAAAGCGAGGCACTGCCCTTCCCTGTTGAAGAATATGTTCATGTCAATGAAGAACTACGCTTAAAATACAGATACCTTGATTTGAGAAAACCGAGAATGCAAAAAAATATTATAACACGCTATAAGGCTGCATTTGCTACAAGGAAATATCTTGATTCTCAGGGCTTTATTGACATAGAGACACCAATTTTGACAAAAAGTACACCGGAGGGTGCAAGAGACTTTCTTGTTCCAAGCAGACTATCCCCGGGTAAATTCTATGCTCTGCCACAATCACCTCAGCTGTTTAAACAGTTGCTTATGATCTCTGGTTTTGATAGATACTACCAGATAACAAAATGCTTCAGGGATGAAGACTTAAGGGCTGACAGGCAGCCGGAATTCACACAGATTGACCTTGAAATGAGCTTTGTTGAAGAAAATGACGTCATGGAAATAACCGAGGGTATTATACAGAGTATATTCAAAGAGACGCTCGGCATAGATGTAAAACCCCCATTCAAAAGAATCAAATATGATGAAGCGATGGATAGATTCGGCTCGGATAAGCCAGATATGAGATTTTCTATGGAATTGAAAAATCTTACAAATATAGCAAAAAAGGTTGACTTTAAGGTATTTAACTCAATTGCAAACGCCGGCGGATTGGTATATGGACTAAATGCTGAAGGTTGTATAAATTTCTCAAGAAAAGAGATAGACGATTTAACGGATTTTGCTTCAATATATGGAGCAAAGGGCTTGGCATGGATAAAGGTTAAAGAAAATAACGAGCTCCAATCGCCGATTGTTAAGTTTTTCTCTAAAGAGCAAATGGATGAAATACTAAAAGCACTAAATGCCAAAGCCGGAGATCTACTGTTCTTTGTTGCTGACAAACCAAAGATAGTCTACGATTCCCTTGGAGCCTTAAGGCTTGAGATAGCAAGAAAGTTGAAATTGGCCGACGACAACGAATTCAACTTTGTATGGGTTACCGATTTTCCTCTTTTTGAATGGAATGAAGACGAAAACAGATTCGAAGCCATGCACCATCCGTTCACTTCACCTATTGAAAAGGATTTGAGGTTTTTAGAGTCAGACCCTGCAAAGGTAAGGGCAAGAGCATACGACATAACACTAAACGGCGTCGAGATAGGCGGAGGGAGCATAAGAATCCATAGAAGTGATATACAGGAAAAGATGTTCAGAGCTCTAGGTATATCCGACGAAGAAGCACGCATAAAATTCGGGTTCTTGATTGATGCTTTAAAATTCGGTGCTCCACCTCATGGTGGAATAGCATTAGGCTTAGACAGAATCGCAACAATAATTCTAAAGGAAGAATCAATCAGAGATGTCATAGCATTCCCAAAAACACAGAAAGGTGTGTGTATGCTGACAGACGCTCCAAACGATGTTGATATAAAACAACTCAATGAACTATCTTTGAAGGTATTAAAGAAAAAGAATTAGAAAATAAATGGTGGGCGATACAGGGATTGAACCTGTGACCTCTTGCGTGTGAAGCAAACGCTCTCCCACTGAGCTAATCGCCCACTAAAAATTCAAAAATAGATTAGTCAAAAAAACAGTATTTGTCAATAAGATTGACTTATGAGGCCGTTGTACAATGATACAATAACGAGACCATTGTGTAACCCATATTTCTTATCAAGTTCTTGAAACGAATATGACCCGTCACCTATTCTTATAGATAGAGTTTTAAGGAAATAAGAAGTTAATTTTGCAAAAAA
>CAZFWO010000102.1:0-5318 GCA_964522785.1 uncultured Desulfurellales bacterium | reverse complement strand
CTACGACCCATATCACAGGATGACCCATATTTAAGGCTGCTGCCAATATAGCATCCTTGGAAAAGAATCCTGCAAAAGGAGGAATACCTGAAATTGCCAAAGATGCTATAATCATTAAAGCAGCCGTTTGAGGCATATGTTTTCTCAAACCGCCCATTAAATCTATGGAAAGCAAACCCCTCATAGAATGCATAACCGCACCGGCGCCCAAGAACAGAAGTCCTTTAAAGAATGCATGTGACATAAGATGGAATATACCTGTCCAATAAGCTCCAATTCCAACACCTATAAACATATAAGCAAGCTGAGATATGGTGGAGTATGCCAGAATCCTTTTAATATCCTTATGTGTCAGAGCCATTGTTGCTGCATAGAATGCTGTGAATGCACCAAAGCTTGCAACTACCTCCTGAGCTACGGGAGCCATGGAATATATTGCATTGGAACGAGCAATCATATAGACACCTGCTGTAACCATAGTAGCAGCATGAATCAAGGAAGAAACAGGTGTTGGACCCTCCATTGCATCCGTTAACCATATATACAATGGAAACTGAGCGGATTTACCTATAGCGCCTATAAACAATGTAATACCAATTATTGTTGCAGCTGTAGGAGAAAGAACCTCCCCTACCCTTGGAAAAACATTTGTATATGTTGTGCTGCCAAAGTAATAAATAATGAATAAAACACCTATTACAAACCCTGCATCACCTACTCTATTAACAACAAAAGCCTTCTCACCTGCATCTGATGCAGTATCCTTTTCATACCAAAAACCGATCAAAAGATAGGAACACAATCCTACACCTTCCCACCCTACAAACATGAGAAGATAACTGTTTCCAAGAACCAGCAAGAGCATGGATGCAACAAACAGGTTTAAATAGGCAAAGAACCTTGAGTAGCCTCTGTCACCATGCATATAACCTATGGAATATATATGTATCATCCAGGAAACAAAAGTAACAACAAAAAGCATCACTGCGCTCAATGTATCAACCCTTAAGCCAAAAGGCACAACAACCTCTTTAAATGGTAACCATGTGTAGTAGTTGTATTCTACTATGTGCCCATGTAGTACGGCCATAATAGGGAAAAGACCAAGTATAAATGAGATAGCTAAAGCTAATGATGCTATAACGCCGGCATAAGGCTTTGTCCATCTGCCAAACAGGCCATTAATTAAAAAACCTATTAAAGGCACAAGAACAACAAATAATAAAATTACGCTCATCATTCATTCCCCTTCTATTTGTTTAACGCTGAGAAGTCGTTAATATCAATACTTCCCTTCCTTTTATACATCATAACAGCGATAGCCAAACCAACAGCTGTCTCAGAAGCTGCTACTGCTGCTACAAATATAAACATAATCTGACCCAATACGTTGCCGAGATAGTACGACATTGTAATCAACAGCATACCTGCACCATTAAGCATTAACTCTAATGACATAAGCACAATCAAAAAATTCCTTCTAATCATCACTCCGGTCGCGCCTATGGCAAACAATAATGCCGAAACAATCATATACTCTACAAGCATTATCTTACCTCCTTTTTATCTTCTTTTGTTAGCACAACAGCACCAACAAGAGCAACAAGCAGTACTATCGCTATTATTTCAAAAGGGAAAAGATAATTTTTAAACAGCACATCGCCAACCATTTTTGTATTGCTACCGTTTAAAGCCATATGTGCACCGGCATGTGAAATATTAATTTTAAACTTGAGTGCTAAAACAGCCATATCGGCGAATAGTCCAACCCCTAAAACAACGCCCCATAAATATTGAGGATTGAATCTCTGTTTATTTTCCAAAACTCTTCTATCCATAAGCATCATTACAAATATAATTAAAACAGCTATAGCACCTGCATACACAATAATTTGCAGCATAGCTACAAATGGAGCACTTAATAAAATAAACAAGCCTGCCATGCTTACAAAAGCTGTAATCATCCATAGCGCACTTGCATAGGCATTCCTTGAAATGATCGTGCCAAGAGCACCTGCAATAGTTACTAAGGATAGAATAAAAAACATTATTTCAGCCATAATTACCCCACCTTCTCTTGTTCTTCTTCACCCACATGTGATAGTTGTTCCATATTAAAGTGTAGTTTATCCCTATTTGAATTGGCAAACTCATGGACATCCGTCATAGTTATAGCATGAGTAGGACAAACCTCAACACACAGGCCGCAGAAAATACACCTGTCTGCGTTTATATTGTATCCGTGCAACTCCCTCTTTCCTTCGGCATTTTTGCCAATATCTATTGTAATACACTTGGGAGGACAGATATTAACACACAACTTACACATTATGCATTTTTTTGGCTCAAAGTGATGTAGCCATCTTGCCCTTTCCGGCATTTTTATCTTCTCATAAGGATAATTTTCCGTAACAGGTTTCTTAAAAAGATATTTAAGAGTAACCATAAGACCTTTTCTAAAATCACTAAAGAACATCTAAAACCTCCTATTAAAAAAACGGTAAGCCTGCAGTGAGAGCAAAGCCTGTCCAGAAGATATTTAACACCGTTATAGGAAGCAAGATTTTCCATCCTATATCCATTAGCTGATCATATCTGTATCTTGGAAATGTTGCCCATACCCATGTGAATAGAAAAACAAAAAAAGCAACCTTAATCCAATACCAGATAAGCCCTGCAACAAAACCACCATTCCAGAACGGACCTGTCCACCCGCCCAAGAACATCAGAACCATAATTGCCGAAAGAGCAAGCACCACCACATATTGTGCAAAAGGATAGAGACCCATCTTCATACCTGAGTACTCGACATAGTATCCACAACAGATTTCAGATTCAGCTTCCGGCAAGTCGAATGGAACCTTTCCTGCAACGGCAAACATAGCTATCAAGTAAGTAACAAACGCTACAGGCTGGTAAAAAACGTACCACAGATGATGCGTCTGAGCTGCAACAATAGTTTCGAAATTTAAGGATTGGCTCATCAAAATAGGATTTAAAAGGGAAAGTGCAAGAACTATTTCGTAGCTTACCATCTGCGCACCCTCTCTTTGAGCTCCGATATAAGGATATTTACTCCCGCCCGAAGAAATACCAGCATACAAAGCACCATAAGAAGAAAGGCCTAAAAATGCAAAAACAAAAAGTATGGCAACATTAATATTCACAACTGAAAAATGAAGCATACCCCCTACTATCTTAATTGGAGGTGCAAAAGGAACAACAAAAATAGCAGCAAAAGCTGCAGTTATAGATATAACCGGTGCAAGCCAGAACATAAATTTATAAGATTTGCCTGGTATCACATCTTCTTTCCATAAAGCCTTTACACCGTCAGCCAACGGCTGCCACAGACCATGAAAACCTATTAGTTTCGGACCTATTCTGTTTTGCATTCTCGCAATAACCTTTCTGTCAAACCAGGTCATAAATAGAACATAAATGCTCACAATAGTCAGTACTACAATGAATTTTATTATACCCCATATCACAATAGACATATTTTCACCTCACTACCTGTCACTTTCACCGAAAACAAGATCAAAACTTCCTATTACAGCAACAACATCCGCAAGCAAAGAACCCTTTATTACAAAAGGTAAAGCATATGCGTGTATAAAAGACGGAGCCCTTATTTTCATTCTATAGGGCTTATTTTTCCCCTCGCTTATAACATAAAATCCCAATTCACCTGTAGGATTTTCCGCGTATCCGTAAGACTCACCTGCAGGCGGCTTTATAGGTTTCGATACCTTTTTAAATTCTTCCGCCATATAAGGACCTTCAGGAATCTTGTTTATGCACTGCTCCAATATTCTTATGCTCTGCAACATCTCCTCCATTCTTACAAGATATCTCGCGTATACATCGCCTTCAGGATAATAAGGTATATCAAAATCCAGCTCCGAATATGCTGCATAAGGCCTCTTTTTTCTCAAATCCCATTCCATGCCACTACCTCTCAAAGCAGGCCCTGAAATACCCCAATTAATGGCATCTTCTGCGCTTATTACACCAACATCCTTTGTTCTTTTAAGCCATATGCGGTTTTTTGTTAAAAGTGTATGATATTCTTTTTGTCTTCCGGGGAAAATTTTGACAAATTCTTTAAGCATATCCATAAATCTCGGTGTAATATCCTTTGCCACTCCGCCAATTCTCACATAGTTGTAAAGCAGTCTTGCACCGCAAATCTCCTCAAACATATCCACGATCATCTCTCTTTCGCGGAAACAGTAGAAATAAGGGGTCATAGCACCAATATCAAGGGCATGAGTTCCAAGCCAAATAAGATGTGATCCAATTCTATTCAGCTCAGCCACCATTACTCTTATATATTGGGCTCTTTCGGGAACTTTATCCTCTGCTCCAAGCAATTTCTCCATCGCAACTGCATAAGCCAGATTGTTGTTCATGCTGGCTACATAACTCAGTCTATCTGTTATAGGATTGAATTGCTGATAACTCATATTTTCTGCCATTTTCTCAAAGCCCCTATGCAAATATCCTACTCTCGGCGATGCGTGTTCAATTATTTCACCATTTAATCTTAAAATTAATCTCAGCACTCCATGCGTGCTCGGATGCTGAGGTCCCATATTCAGCTCTAATGTTCTAATGTCTGAACTACTCATCTTACCTCCTAAGGCATCCTTGTGTGTTCCGGCTGATGGCGCTGACCTTCTGGTAAATACCTATCCAAATATCTATCGGAAAACTCATCCCCCTTAAGAGGATACTCTTTTCTCAATGGATAGCCTTCCCAGTCATCAGGCATAAAAGCCCTTCTTAATTCAGCATTGTTCAGAAAATTTATACCGAACATGTCGTATGTTTCACATTCGTCCCCAATAGCACAGCCCCATATATCACTTACACTCTCAACGTCTTCGCCGTCTGCTACTTCTGCTTTTATTCTAACTTCATCAAAAGTTGCGGTTGAACGTAATTGATATATTACATCGAATCTTTTACCTTCCCTTTTAGGATAATCAGCAGCTGTCAAAAACAATAAATAGTCGAAGGAAAGTTTCGAATGCAAAAAATTTAGAACATCATGCAGAGAACTCAATTCAACTTTTATTATAGAATCCCCACAAGATTCGTTCACTTCAACAATATTGTCTTTGAATTTTGTTTTCAGAGAATCAATAACTTTTTGATCAAGCATTTAACGAACCCCCCCTTCTCAGTTTATCCTGTAATTTCAAGAAAGCATCATATAGTGTTTCAGGTGTAGGAGGACATCCGGGAACATAGATATCAACAGGAACAATCAAATCAACACCCTGAGTTACACTGTAGGTGTCGAAAACTCC
>CAZFWO010000101.1:0-5354 GCA_964522785.1 uncultured Desulfurellales bacterium | reverse complement strand
ACTGCCCCTGCCAACCTCGCTTTTTACCTCTATTTTTCCATTGTACAAATGAACAATATGCTTAACTATAGACAGCCCCAAGCCTGTCCCGCTTAAATTCTTATTTCTGCCCTTTTGAGTCGTAAAGAACCTTTCGAATATTCTGTCTTTATACTTTTCGTCTATGCCTGAACCTGTATCTTCAACCTCCAGTATTAATTCTTTATCATCTTTATAACATCTTACATCTACTCTGCCTTTATCCGTATGTTTTATGGCATTATCAGTCAGGTTCCATAAAATAGACCTTATATACTCTTTGGGTATCTTAACTGTCAAATCTTCACACTTCAGCATAAAAAGCAAACCCTTCTTCTTTGCTGCACTTAAAAAAGCAACATTCAGCTCATCGCAAATTTCCTTAATCCTGCACGAACCCTTTTTTATTTTTTTGGTTGTTTCAAGCCTGTGCAGTTTCAATATATCCTCTATTAGTTCGTTTAAATCCCTTGCGTTGATATATATGTATTTTAAAAATTTATTTCTCATGGAATCCTCAATATCACTACTGCTCATCAATGTTTCGGAGTATCCCAGAATAGATGCTATGGGCGTTTTAAGTTCATGCGAGGCATCTGCAAAAAACCGGGCTTTCATCATGTCATATTTCTTATGCTGCGTCATATCACTAATTAAAATGAGTCTTTTGCTCTTTACAAATTGTGTTTTAATGCTCAAATATTTTTCGTTTAATTCAAGATTGTATATATTCAGATTGTCTTCAAATATCTTTTGGAAAGTATTTAAGACAATATAATTTGAACAATCTGCAAGAAAATCATTGCCCTGCTTTAGGTCACACCCCAAAAGTCTAACCGCCTCAGGGTTTATGAGTTCGATATTGCCCGATTCACTCAGCAGCATCAATCCTTCATTCATAGATAATATTATGTAAGAGAGTTTTTCTTTGTCCTCTTCTATACATTTTTGTTTGTTTTCTAATAGCCTATATATTTCTTTAACGCCAAAAAACAGCTTGCTAACGGAGGAATCTTTAAATTTTGGGAAAGATGGTTTCCTGCCATATCTTATATCATCAACAATTCTCTCCAAAGATTGATAAACCTTTGTATTGCTCTGTGTTATAAGAAAACTTGCCGAAAACGACAGAGCGGTTAAAAAAATAAAGAGCAGTGATATGTTGTTTAAAAACGGCGTCATCAAATCATCTGTAAATCTTAACTTATATGACAGCTCAACAATCTCTCCTTTTGCTTTAAAAATTAACTTCAACTCATTATTTTTCAGCCTGAATCCGGAATAATTAGCCTGTTTCAGCAGCTTTATATTTACATCTGTCCTATCCTTTACAGCATCAATCAGCTTTATCATATCATCTGTATTTTGAACACTTTCGATACTTGTTTCTATGCCAATCAACAACCTTCTTGCAAAAACAACGGATGTTTGCCTCGTTTCTAAATAAAAAATATATAAGATACATAAAATAATTACAATTTCTATTAACAAAAACAGCTTAAATGTCTTTATAAACCATTTCATACGGAAAATTTGTAGCCCACTTTCGGAATTGACTTAATATTCTTTGACTTTTTGCCAAGTTTTTTTCTCAAATTGGATATATGTACATCTACCGTCCTGTCGCTTAAAGAATCATTATCTCCCCATATGGACAACAAAAGATACTCTCTCGAAAAAACCTTGTTTGGATTTGACAAAAAAAGTTCCAAAAGGTCAAATTCGGTTTTTGTAAGCTCAACATTTTTATTTTCAACAGATACCCGATGCTCATCCCTGTTCATTTCTATACCTTCCAACTCAAGAACATTTAATTTGTTTTCCGCAGACCTCCTTAAAAGAGCAGCGGTTTTCGCAAGAAGAACCTTAATGCCAAACGGTTTTACAAGAAAATCATCCGCACCCGCATTAAGCAGTTTTACAAACAAATTTTCATCTGTCTTTGCCGTTACAATCATAATCGGTATATTCTTTATTTCATTCTTTGATTTGATAAACTCTAAAAACTCCTCGCCCTGCAGCCCCGGGAGCATTAAATCGAGCAGTATAAGATCTATATTATGTTGATTGAGGAATATAAGCCCGTCATTGGCATTATCAGTTCTTATAGCATTATATCCACTTTTTAGCAGATTAAATTCAATAAGCTCACCTATATACCTGTCATCCTCTATAATTAAAACTGTCTTTTTCATTCCTTCTTTCTTCTGTGCTTATATATTTCACCGGTTGTTACAAATATTGCCTGTTCTGCAATATTGGTCGCCTGATCGGCTATCCTTTCCAAAGCTCTGGCAACAAATATTAAACGTATAACGGTTCTTATATTCTTTGGTTCTTCCATAACAAATGTCAGAAGCTCTCTCATTATCTGTATTTCATAATTATCAACAATATCATCTCTTTCTATTACCTCTTTACTCTTTTTAACATCCCTCAAAAAAAACGCATTGATAGAATCTTTTACCATATTTATAGCAATATCCTCCATCTTCGGCAAATCCATATACGGTTTAAGTTGAGGATGTTCATTTATCTTCTGAGCCCACTGTGCAATATTCACAGCGTTATCGGCAACCCTTTCTATGGCTACATTGATTTTCATGCTCGATAGTATAAATCTCAAATCTCCCGCTTCAGGTTGCCTTATCGCACATATTTTTACAGCCATTCCATCTATCTCATTATCTATCAAGTCAACTTCATTATCTTTTTTTACGACCCATTTTAATTTTTCATCGTCCCTCTCAAATAAACCCATTGCGGCATTTTTTACCATCTCTATTGCCTTCTCAGCCATTTCTGATATTTTAAGTTTTAGGTTGAGCAGTTCTTTATCTATTTTTGCCATAGTTATATCCCCTTAACCAAATCTACCTGTTATATATTTTTCTGTCAACCCTTCTTTTGGATTGGTAAACAATTTCTCCGTTTCTCCAAATTCTATCAGTTTTCCCCTGTATAAAAATGCCGTAAAATCCGATATTCTTGCTGCCTGCTGCATATTATGCGTAACAATTAAGATTGTTGTCAAATTTTTCAGGTTTGATATAAGCTCCTCTATTTTTGCAGTAGCTATCGGATCAAGTGCGCTTGTCGGTTCATCAAACAGTATAATATCGGGTTCAACCGCCAGAGCCCTTGCTATAACAAGCCTCTGCTGCTGTCCGCCTGACAGCGACATGCCGGATGAATTCAATCTATCTTTTACCTCATCCCAAAGTGCGGCATCTCTTAGAGACTTCTCCACAATCTCCTCAATCCTGCTTTTGCTTTTTATACCCTTCAGACGCAGTCCATATGCAACGTTATTGAATATAGTCATAGGAAACGGTGTGGGCTTTTGAAAAACCATACCTATTTTCCCCCTTAATTCAATCATATCTTTAACCGTCAAAATATTTTTGCCGCCATACAAAATCTCACCTTCATATCTGTTGCCCTTATACAGATCATGCATTCTGTTAAAGCATCTTAAAAATGTTGTTTTGCCGCATCCTGAGGGCCCTATCAATGCAACAACCCTGTTTTTATATACACTCATACTTACATCCTTAATTACATGGTTGTCACCATAATAAAAATTAAGATGTCTGACGTCTATCAAAACATCTAAGCTCAATGTTTATACCTCCTCTTTATTATCCACCTGCCGATTATGCTTATTAAAAGTATTGTAATCGTTATAATAAACGATGCGCTCCACGCCATTTTATGCCATTGAGCATAGGGTCCCATAGCGTATTGATATATTGTTACAGTCAAAGACGGCATCGGCTCATTCAAATTTGTCGTAAAAAACGGATTGTTAAACGATGTAAACAACAACGGGGCAGTTTCTCCGGCAACCCTTGCTATGGATAGAATAACGCCGGTAAAGAGTCCCATTGCAGCACCCCTGTAGACAATCTGGATAATAACCTTGTAATAAGGCGCCCCCAAAGCAAAAGCCGCTTCCCTCAATTCCCACGGTATGAGCTTTAGCATCTCTTCCGTTGTTCTTAAGACAATAGGTATCATTATTATGGCAAGCGAAACAGCACCGGCGTATCCGCTGAAGTGTCCCATAGGCCTTACAATTACGGCATAGATAAAAGTGCCCACAACAATGGACGGAAAACTCATCATAATGTCGGATATATCACTTACTACGGCTCCTATCTTTGTATGTCTTCCGTATTCAGCTATAAATGTTCCGCCAAGTATTCCTATAGGAACACCGATAGCTGTTGCTACAAGTGTCAGTATGGCTTGTCCGACAAATGCAGACCTTAAACCCCCGGCATTTATACCAGGGGGTGCTGGATCATCTATGAATAAAGACAAATTTATAGAGGAGATACCCTTAATTAAAACATCCGTAAGTATAAAAACAAGCCAGAAAACACCTATCAATGCCGCAAAAATGGAAAGTCCCAATAAACAATTGTTTACTATTTTTCTCTTTCTAATGTATGTCATCTCTTAATTCTTTTTACCATAAATTTTGCAAAACCGAGCAATATGAAACTCGTAACAAACAGTATTAATGCAAGGTAGAAGAGGGAAGAGATATAGAGGCTTGAATCAGCCTCGGTAAACTCATTTGCCAATGTTACAGCTATTGTTGTTGACGATTTCAAAAAAGACAGATGTATATGGTGATCATTACCCAATACAAACGCCACAGCCATTGTCTCGCCAAGCGCCCTGCCCGTTGCTATGATTATTCCGCTCAATACACCTATTTTTGAGTAGGGGAGAATGACATTCTTGATTACTTCCCATTTTGTTGAACCCATAGCGTATGCCGATTCTTTTAACTCCTTTGGCGTTAAGTTAAAATTGTCCCTTGCAATAGATGCTATAAAAGGAATAATCATTATGCTTAGTATCAAACCCGACGTTAGAATATCTATTCCAAGCGGTTTTCCTTCAAAAAGATTGTCTAAAATAGGCACATGCAAAAATATACCCTGCAAAAACGGTTCTATATATTTTCTCATAATGGGAGCCAATGTGAACAGTCCCCACATACCGTATATTATGCTTGGAATGGATGCCAAAAGTTCAATTGCATCGGAAAATACGGATTTTATAGCCTCAGGACATATCTGTGTTATAAAAACAGCTATGCCTATAGATGTAGGCACTGCAAAAATCAAAGCCAATAGGGTCGTGATAACTGTACCATAGAGAGATGTGGCACCTCCAAATATATTTTTTACAGGGTTCCATTCAGATGAAAAAACAAATTTAATACCGAAATGTTTTATTGCATCGTAGGATGCATCAGAAAGCACTATAAGCGTCGCCAAAACAATCACTATAACCATCACTGCAGAAATAAACGTTAA
>CAZFWO010000100.1:0-5379 GCA_964522785.1 uncultured Desulfurellales bacterium | reverse complement strand
TCTAAATATAGCACTTAACTCTCTTTGTGGAAGCGGATCGTTAGTGTTGTGTACCCATTCATTAAGTTTGTTACATAATAACTCATAGTCAATATTTTCCTTTTTCCCCCACAAAACAATGTTTGCGACTGCATTATTACGATTGCCGGTGTAATATATTCTATCAAACTTCTTTTTAGCATACATAAAAAATTTTGTAGCATCCCCATTAATTGTAAAATCCTTATGCTGATATTTATATCTTAATTCATCACAATATTCACTTATCCTTATCCGTTTAATTGCCTTATTGAGATAATTTTGCCAACCCAACAGCTCACCTTCATTATGCAAATAAACCTCAGCATTAGGATATCCCCTAAATTGTCTGCTTAAATCTTTGCAAGCTTGATCGGCACAAAACTGTCTATTTATTTCGCTCATCATCAAACTGTATTCATATACTGATAAGTTAAAATATGTTTCCAGTGGGAATATAACTCTATATCTATCACATATTTTGTTATTTTTAAGTTTCTGATGCGACTTTGTTGTCCCAAGGTAGTATTTATATTTTTTTGCTATCTCTTTAAACTCTTCAATACTCAAACCATCATCCACATCTATTGCTATAGCGTTGATTGTATTTTGTACATAGTTTTCTGATTTTCTATAATTATTCTCAAATTGCGCAAGCACCCATTTTCCTTTAGCCTTAAGCAATTTATCTGCTTCAGTAAAATCTATTTCATAAGGCTTAAAATTATTTATATTCATCTCTGGATTTTCATCATAAGATAATATAATATTTATATCCATTTGTCTCTCTCTGGCATAACTTTTATATCTGTTTCAATTTCTCCATCTGTTAATTTAGTAAAATATCTTATTGCTCCCCAGCTATCCTTTTCAAGCCTTAACCGTCTATATCCTGCATTATGTTTTTCAATGTCAATTTTACCATCTGACGTTTTACATTTTGAAAGCGAATATCTACACCTACATTTATTATGAAACGCTGAAGCTCCTCTAAATACACCACTATCACTACCGTCCATAGCTTTTCTATTGTGATGAATAATCAACACACTTATATTACATTTCTGAGCTATTTTTACCAATCCAAGCATAAAGATATCAGCTTGGCTATTATCATTTTCATTGCCTCCATAAAAACTTAAAAGAGGATCTAAAACTAAAAGTTTTGCGTCAACATCAATAATACTGTTACCTATTTTTTCAATTTCATCAGCATTAAGCTTAAATATTCTATTTTCTACATAAGCTAATTGAACTGCATCTTTTTCTTCAATATAAATATTCTCTAAATTACTTTCTTTTGCCATATCATTTTTAATTAATTCATCATACATATGTCTAACTTGTCCAGAATAATCTTCAGTCAACCATAGTAAACTTTTTTTCCCTTCAAGTGAAGAAAGTTTATCAGCTATTAAAAGTGAAAGTCTGGTTTTCCCTATTCCTCCATCACTATTCAGCATAGTAACAGCCCCTATCGGCAATGGTATATAACCTTGTAGTATGAAATTTGCTTTTACAGATTTAATATCGCTTAGAGGTTTAATCGTAGTCATAATGCTACTTCCGAGATTTTAGTTGGTCTTGGTTTATAGAGTTTTTCTTTACTTTTTGATTGTAGCAAAAGTGTTGTAAACTGTTTTCTAAGCTTATCAGCAGATAAAATATTAGACTTCCAAAAGCTATCAGTTATAGCAAAATCTACAACAACCTTAATTTCTTCTTCACTACGTTTATCAAGCCTTATAAGTTTATCCATAGTTTGAGCCCATTTCTGTAATTTAGGTTGTTTAAATTTATTATCGTTGTTTCTTATCTTTTGTAGAAGGTATTCAGCAAGTTTGTAGGGTCGTGAGCTTTTGTTAAAAAGCGACCTCTTATCTATACTAATCTTATCTAATCTAATCTGTGTATCCATTTTGTCTCCCGTTTGGTTGTTAGATTGGTTGATATTTGGTATACCGTTTGGTAGGCTTTTGGTTGTCGTTATTATCTCCAATTCTTTTTTGTAGAGTTTTAAATATTTACTTGGCGTATATCTGTCTGAACGAATATAATTATTTTCTTTCCAATCAAGAATAAGTAATACCTGTTCATCAAATATTTTTACAAATCCTTTTGCTTGTAGAATTCTTAAATCGTCTGGTTTGCTATCTGTCATTCTCATTATAGCGAAATGTTCTACAAAGCCGTCATCATCTGCATTCATTCCAAGGTGAAAATATAAACATTGTGCTGAAGCTGGCATCATTAAAAATCTACTTGAGTTTGTTATTGTTTTTGAAAACATACGCTTATTTGCCATTTTTATATCTCCTTATTATCCTTTTGTAATTTGTGTTGATGAATGTTTGTTATTTTCTGTAAAAGACCATACACAAGCAATTATCCAGCCGATCATAGTCCAGCCGGCTAAAATATTCAACACCATAATAGCTGTTTTTTTGCTATGCTTTCGCCAATATCCAAATATTGTGGGTAAAAAATATAAGAAAGTGAATACAGGCAATAAAGGTAGCAGTTCAGGCGTCCCTGGAGTCATCATCTTTTATACCTCCCTTTTCCATGAACTTTTAAAAATATAAACATTATAACCATTAACCTTAATGCCGAATAACTTTCTTTGTTTGATGTATTTGTAAATTGTTCTTCGTGTAACTCCTAAAATTTCTGCGGCTTCATCAATAGTCCATAAATCTTTTGTTTCCACCGTGAGTGTTTTTAGTTTTGTATCAATCATTCTTAATCCTCCCTTTAATTAAGTAATTTCACTATTCATAGTATATGTCTTTTTATTTAAAAGTCAAGAAAAAAATAAAGGGGCAAATGCCCCTATCCTAAAATGGAATAGAATCCCCGCTGTCTTCCGATGATGCAGATGTTGTCTGTGATGAACTTTTTTTACCGCTCAAGAATTGAAAGTTGTTAACTACAACTTTTGTTTTTGACCTCTTATTGCCATTGTTGTCTGTCCATTTGTCGGTTTTTAACTTACCTTCTACAAACAATGCATCGCCTTTGTGAGTATATTTACTTATTGCCTCAGCACTTTTCCCAAAAGCCACGCAGTTGAACCACTCTGTTTCCTTTACCCACTCGCCATTCCTTTTGATGCCCTCTGTTACTGCAAGGCTGAACTCGCCTATAGCTGTGCCAGAAGGTGAAAGTTTGACTTCAACATCCTTGCCGAGATGACCCATAATCATAACCTTGTTTAAATTTGGCATAATATCCTCCTAAATTTCTATAAATATATAGTTTTGTCCAAACTTTTTAAGAAACATCTTTTTCTTAATTTTGTAAACTTCTGTCCGATAACCTTTGGTATCATCAACATAGACTTCTCCTGTATCAACCTCGGTATATACGAAGTCTGCAACATAAGTTATGGGTCTGATTCTCTTTCCACTTCTATTGTCTTTAAACCCCTCCTGTAATACAAACGGAACCTGAAGCCTTAAATCTCTAATCTTTCCTGTTTTTTCCAACAATTTTAATTCCTCATAGCGTGCAGCTTCTTTCTTAGAATCAAATTTAATACCGTCAGTAACTGTTTTTTTTGCCTTATACTTACTTTTTCTTTTCCATTCTGGCAAACTGTTCATCTTTATCACCTCCTTTTTGTTTATATTATATACTGAAAATTATTATTTTTCAAGTAAAATGAAAAAAAACATATAATATTAAAAAAAATACTTGACAAACGATATAAATAGTATTATATCTTTAATAAGAATTGAAAAGGGGGTGTTAAATGGAATTACGGTATTATGTTGAATGGGCGATTTTTACTGCCTGTGTAGTTGCAGGCATATTGGAGGCTTTATGAAAATAACAAACAAATATGGATTACCTGAAGAAATAGCAAAAGCATTAAGCACACAGTGGTATAGTGGTAATCCAAAAAAGGTAAGTGTAACACGGTTGATTGATAGTCCACGAATATTTTATTTGATGGTCAGGCATTGGGACGAAATAGAAGAGGATGTTAGCGACCGTGTATGGACAATGTTCGGGTCCGCAATTCACTCGGTATTAGAAAAAACAACATTAGATGACTATTTCAAGGAAGAACGGTTAAGCTTATCTAAAAATGGCATAGAAGTATCAGGGGCTTTTGATGTTTACGGAAACAATACAATAAGTGATTATAAAGTAACATCAGTGTGGAATATAATTTATGCAAGCAGTATGGATAAGTGGGAAAAACAATTGAACCTTTATGCCTATATGTTGAAACAAAATGGCTTTGAACCAAAACAGGCACAGATAATAGCTATCTTGCGGGACTGGTCAGCGAGTAAAGCTAAAACAACATCAGGATATCCACGCTCACCGATACAAATTATACCCATAAAGCTATGGGATACGGCTAAAACAGAGGCATACGTTGACGAGAGGACACGTTTATTTGCTGATGCGATGAATAAGTCGGATAACGACTTACCTGCTTGCACAGACGACGAGAGGTGGCTTACAGGCGATAAGTATGCTGTGATGAAAAAAGGACGCAAGTCCGCTCTTAAATTATTTGACAACATAGATGATGCTGAAAGGTTTTTAACTACATTAGACAGTAGGCATTATCTTGAGACAAGAAAAGGATTGCCGAGACGATGTGAAGAATATTGCCCTGTGAAAGATTTTTGCAATCAGTATCAAAATTATTTAAAATCAAAGGAGGATTGAGTATGAATAATAATTTATATCTATGGAATGCGGTAGAAAAAACAGACCCTACTTATACAAAAAGGGTAACAATAAACAACAGAACCTTCACAACAATAGATGCTTATTATCAAATCAAGTTGGCTACCGAGCAATTCGGTATGTACGGACAAACTTGGGGACTGAAAAACACTGACATTGAGTTTAAGGAAATGGCTGATAAAACAATACTTGCTCTCTATAATGCTGTTTTCTACTACCCGAACGGTGAATTTGAAGTTCATAATGCTTTAAAAGTGCAGTATGTAACCGGCAAGGGTTACATAAAAATAGACGACGATTTTGCTAAAAAACTTGAAACTGACACCCTAACAAAATGCTTGAGCAAACTCGGTTTTAATGCCGATGTTTTTCTCGGCAGGTTTGATGATGCCCGCTATGTAAATGAGCTTAAAAAAGAAAAAGCTGAAGCAGAAAAAACAGCAAACTCTGCTGAACAAAAACAGCCTGAAAAACCTAAACCACAGAAGGAAACTAAAGCTAAATCTGCAAGTTGGATTGACGACTATTTGAAACTTATGGCAGAACAGAAAGCAAGGATAGGCGATGAGAAATATTATGCTTTCTTGAAAGATAATGGTTTAAAACACGCCAATGAGGTTAAAACAAAAGAACAGGCAACAACGCTGTATA
>CAZFWO010000099.1:0-5442 GCA_964522785.1 uncultured Desulfurellales bacterium | reverse complement strand
TTTTTTATTGGACAAATAGAAAATTAGTTGTAAGCTTATTGCAAGAGGAATTATTTATGTTAAAAATTGGTATTATCGGCGTTGGAAATATAGGAAGGCAAATTATTAAAGCTGTTAACAATAAAATGGTAGAGCTTGACATCTCAGCTGTGTTTGATCTATCTAAAGAGAATCTTAACAGATCAGCAAAACTGACAGACAAACCGATATACACGACACAGGATTTTGACAAATTTATATCTTCTAATATGGATTTAGTCGTTGAATCAGCTTCTCAAAAGGCAGTAAACGATTATGCTGTTAAGGTTTTAAACTTTAGAAAAAATTTGATAATAATGAGCGTTGGCGCACTTGTTGATAGTGATTTGCTTGAAAAGATTATGCATATTACAGAAACAAATAATCTTAAAGTATTTATTCCCTCTGGTGCAATTGGCGGTATAGATGCCATAAGATCTGCGAATATTGATGATATAGAAAGTGTTTGCCTTACCACTACAAAGCCGCCTAAAAATCTTGGCATCAAAGAAAAATTAAATAAAAAAATTATTATATATGAAGGAAGTGCAAGAGAAGCTGTAAAAAAATTTCCAAAAAATATCAACGTTGTTGCTACCTTAAGCCTTGCGGGAATAGGTTTTGATAGAACGAGGGTAAAAATTATAGCTGATCCTAATGTTGAAGTAAATATTCATAAAATCAACGTTAAAGGGTCTTTCGGGGATATGGAGTTTGAGTTTAGAAATTTGCCCAGTCCTGAAAATCCAAGAACATCATATCTTGCGGCTCTTTCGATAATTGCTGCCCTAAAAAATATGCAAAGCAAAATATGCATAGGAATTTGATTTTTTGCATGGTTTGCGTAAACAAAAACGGAAAGAAATGAAGATTGTAAAAAAAGAATTAATGTATGAAGGAAATTATTTAAATATAGTAGATACATATTTTCAAGATAAAGGCGGAAGAAATTATGTATGGGAAACGGTTCAAAGAAAAAATACATACAAAAAAGGGGCGGTGGTAATTGTTGCCTTAACTGAAGAAAATGAACTGATTTTAGAAAGAAATTGGAGGGCTCCTATAGGGTCTTTTGTTATTCAATTCCCTGCTGGTCTCACGGATAAAAAAGGTGAAAGTGAAAAAGAAGCAGCCAAAAGAGAACTTCTTGAAGAAACAGGATTTAAAGCAAAAAAACTCATTCCCATTATTTCTACACCATTATGCCCTGCTCTGGCTACTACAGAAGCTACCTACTTTTTTGCACAGAAAGTGGAATTTACAGGAAAACAAAACACAGAAGACATAGAAAAGATTGAGGTTTTGAAGATTCCAAGGGAAAAGATATATGATTTTATATTTAACCTTCCGAAGGATACTCAATTAGACTTGAGGGTTTTAGGCATACTATGGATTTTAGAAAGAAAAAAATTAATCTAACAATCATCTTTTTATTTATATGAAGAATTTTATCGGCACATCGGGTTTTTCTTACAGGCATTGGAAAGGTGTATTTTATCCGGAAGAACTCTCTCAGAAGAAATGGTTAGAGTTTTATACAAAGAGTTTTAATACACTTGAATTAAACAGCACCTTCTATCATTTACCAAAAGAAAGTACAGTAAAAAACTGGGTAAAAAGAACGCCGAATGATTTTGTTTTCAGTGTGAAGGCAAGCAGATTTATTACCCATATGAAAAAACTTAAAGATGCGCAAGAAAGTATTCAACTATTTATGCAACGTGCATCGCTTTTTATGGATAAGCTTGGTGTAATCCTCTTTCAGCTTCCCCCTTCAATGAAAAAGGATGCAGCACTATTAAAAGACTTTTTGTTGCTTCTCGACAAAGATAAACGATATGCTTTTGAATTCAGACATAAAAGCTGGATATCTGATGATATATACAGCATTTTGAAAGAATATAATGTTGCTTTTTGTATATCGGACACGCCGGAATATCCGTATGCAGAAGTCATCACAGCAAATTTTTCCTACATTAGACTTCACGGACATACGGTGCTTTATGCGTCGAATTATACAGAAGAGCAATTAAGGCGTTATGCATATCTTGTAAATCAATGGAATAAAAACGGTATTTTTGCATATATATACTTTGATAACGATTTTAGCGGATATGCAGTAAAAAATGCACTACAGCTCAAAAAAATGATATCTGATTCTTCCCCTATAAATTATACAGCCCAAACCAGTTAAGATTTTCTCCTTAAATAGTAATAAAGTGAAAGAGCTATCGCTATAGCAAATCCAGCTTCGTTTGTTTCCGTATTTGGATAAAACATAAGCAAACCAATTACGAAAAATACAAACCTCTCCAAATATGACAAAGGCTTGAACAAAAATCCTTCTATTGAGATTGTAAAACTAAACAGGCCTATAAGCAATATCACTGCTGGCTTTATGCTTTCCAACGTCAATCCACTTAAAAGATGCGTGTACAAGAAGAAAATTGGTATCAATAATAAACCTTTAGCCAATTTGAACGCCTCTATTGCTGTTGGTAGAGGTTTCGAGCCCGCTATACCGCTTGCAGCAAATGCCGCTAAGGCTATGGGGGGTGTTACATTTGCAGTCTCAGCAAGCCAAAATACTGTCATATTGGCAGCGAGTAAACTCACACCAAGCATCTTAAAAGCCGGTGCGATTAAGACAGCCAGAACTATATAGGATGCCGTAACGGGCAGACCCATGCCCAAAAACAGGGCTGCCAAAGCCGTCAATAGATATAGAACAAATATGTTGTTTGACGTTATGGATGTAACCATGACAGAAAAAGCAATCCCTAATCCGGTTAGTGTAATAATGCCTACGATTATGCCAGCTGCAATTAAGAGAACCCCCGTTGCAACCATATTTCTTACGCCAAAGACGCAAGCTTCATATATTTTTTTAGGACCCATTCTTGTATTCTTTCTAAACCAACTTGCAATAACAACAGATATTATGCTTATAATAGCTGAATATGTAGGTGTAAAACCGTCGGCAAGCAGAGTAATAAGAACTGCCAAAGGAATGAGAAACTGCCATCCGCTTTTTAACACCTTTTTTAAATCAGGCATATCCTTGTCTTCTAAGGGCTTAATACCGGTTTTTTTTGCCCTGATATGCACATTCAGCAAGACGCCGAGATAATATATGACAGCCGGTATAAAAGCCACACCTATAATTGTTGTATATGGAATTTGCGTCCATTGAGACATAACAAATGCTCCCGCGCCCATAATAGGCGGCATCATCTGCCCTCCAACTGAGGCGGATGTTTCGACTCCACCTGCAAATTCTGGTGCAAATCCTATCTTTTTCATCAAAGGTATTGTTATTGAACCTGTTCCAACCACATTTGCAACAGAGCTTCCTGTGATTGAACCCATGATACCGCTTGCAACAACGGCTACCTTGGCAGGACCTCCTACGGTTTTTCCCAATGTTGCTTTTGCAAAATCGATAATGAAATCACCCGCACCACTTTTTAAGAAAAAGGCGGCAAACAGTATAAACAAAAATACATACGTTGATGCTATTGTTGTTATGTAGCCGAATATACCATCTGTTGTAAAATACATTCTATAGAGGTATGTGGATAGATGTATACCTCTAAAGTTGAACATACCAGCAGGCATATATTTACCAAGAAAGAGTGCGTAGGAACTAAAGAGTACAGCAAGGAAAGGTATGACAATGCCTGCAACCCTTCTTGAAAGCTCTATTGTTAAAATGACTGCAATGCCCGATACAATCATATCTCTTAAAATTAGCGTCTCGTTTCTTGCATGTATAGTATTTTCAAAAAAGACTATGTATAAGCCACTTAAGAAACCCAACACGGCAAGAGTTGTGTCTATGCTGAGGGTTTTTTTAGGATGTCTTTTTGAAGTTGGGTAGAGTATAAATCCAGCAAATGTAATAAAAGAAAAAAATATGGCATTTTGGTGCAGTGTTGAGATTACACCGAATGAATTAAACCAAAGGGCAAACGCCGTTAAGATAACGCTTGCTACCTTAACGACTTTGCCTATTATACCTATGTGATTGATATTCCTTACAAGTATTTTTGAACCGGCTTCCTCTTGCTCTAATAACTCTTTCTCATTCATACTCATTTTATCGATAGTTTTTTAGGTATCTTTATGCCCTGCTCTTTATAGTATTTAGCAGCACCTTCAGACAAAGGAACCGGCAGTCCTTTTATAGAGTTTTCAAGTTTGATAGCGTATGTTGCTTTATGTATATTGTGTAAAAACGGCAGATTTTCATAAATAGTTTTAACTATAAGGTAAACATCCTTTTCGGGAACACCCTTTCTTACAGCCAGGAAATTTGGCTGGGCTATCGTGTTAATCGGTTTTGTCTGTCCTGGGTATGTTCCAGCCTTTATAACATATCTAAACCAAACATCGTAGCTTGTATCAATCTTTTTTAGTTGTTCATCTGTAAAGTTCAAAACCGTTGCTTTATTGCCCAGCCTTGCAAACATTCTTGTAATTGCTGCAACAGGCGGTCCGGCAGGTGTGTTTGCTCCTGCTATTCTTCCATCTATCATGGCATCTATACTTGCATTGTAGCCAAGATATACTGGTTTTATATCTTTTCCAACCTTGATTCCCAATGCTGAAAGGATTGTTCTTCCGCTGCCTTCTGTTCCGCTTCCACGTTTTCCGATTGAGAATCTTTCGTTTAGCCCCTTCAAATCCATTATGTTGCCTGTTTTTACGTACTTGCTCAAAAGAGAGAAATGCTCAACATTCTGCCAAAGAGCTGTTACAGAATAGAAGTATTTCTGGGGTTTTTTATAAACACCTGTTCCGTTGTATGCCATAGCGCCAAAGAGTCCCTGCAAAATGGCAAAGTCAGCCTCTTTATCTTTTAGCAGTCTGACATTTTCACCACTTCCGGCAGATGTGATTGCTGTTGCTGTTATACCTTTTTTTGCAAGTTTCATATTAATCAATGTGGCTATAGCCACACCTACGGGATAGTATGTTCCTCCCGGTGTTGCCGTTGCTATTATGTAATTTTTCACGGCAAACGATTTTGATACACCCAATGAAAACACAAAAACCAAAACACTGAATAGAACAACAAGATTTTTACGCATAGCAACCTCCAAATAAAACATTATTTCTTATAGAGTAATCACAAAAACATCAACTGTCAAGTTAGTTATTAATACTTTATTTAATATTTAATATACAATAAACGTAAACAATTACAAATCATTCCTTGCAAATTAAAAGGAGACAGGGGCCATTGCAGCTTTCCAAGAATTTAAAAGGTTTGAAAGTAAAATAAAAAAAGATAAAATGGATTTGGAAATAATCAAAAACCTAAATTTATAGATGCATATGTAGATATGCTTCTTCTGAAAGAAACCCTTGCTGTTATTAAAGATTTTGAAAGCAGAAGAAAAACATTTGAAGAGCCAATTA
>CAZFWO010000098.1:0-5559 GCA_964522785.1 uncultured Desulfurellales bacterium | reverse complement strand
CGGTATTTTTAAAAAAAGTGATACAAAGCTTGTGCATTTTATGATTGTCGGCAGTGTGAGTTTTTTTATTTCTACGCAGAATATCAGAAGGAAAACATCGCAATCATTTGACAATACTCCTGAAAATTTTTCAGATAGCAGCAATGATATAAATGAGCCATTGTATAAAATAATTTTAAGAGGGTTGGAAAAGAAATGATGAGAAAATTAGTTGTTGTTTTTATTGTAAGCTTTTTTGCTTTGAATTCCCAGGCTCTAAGTATGCAAGACTTGTTTAATGCTCTAAAAAAACAGCCGGTTACAACAGTGGATAAACTCACTTTAAAGGAATCAATCTATTCTCAAAAAGCGGCTGTTTCACAATTTTATCCGAAAATTTACGGTTTGAGTTCTTATGAGCAGTTTAACTCACCCACGTCATTGAGACCTGTTACACCTACAGAAAGTGCACAGATAGCAAAGACAAACGGGGCGTTTCCTTTTAGCAAAACCATGAGTCAGCTTGGAGTAAAGGTGGATATGCCCGTGTTTATATATCCGCTGTTTAGTCTCGCCAAAAAAGCCGAAGCTATGAGAAAAAGCGCAAAGGAAAAACTAAAGCTTAATATCTTAAGAAACGAGTCTATTCTTGTTTTATTGAATGCCAAACTTCAATATCTCGAAAAATTAAAAGAGGCTATGTTGAAAAGGAAAAAGTCATTGGAAACCCAGTTTGAGGCCATAAATATAGGTGTTAAAAGCGGAAGAACGCCTCAAATTGAGGCTTTAAAGATAGAAAATAAGATAAATCAGATTGACATAGAGATAAACAGCATAGAAACATCAAAGAACAATGTTATAGCTGGCATCAAAACGTTGACATCAATAGATATAAAACACTCAGTATCTATGGCACAGACGGAAAGCCTGAAGGAAGAGGAGTTTCTCGGCACGAAGCCTTTGGAATATGTTATTAAAGCCAAGCGCTATGCCGTAAGTGCAACAAAGGCAAAACTATATCCGTCATTCTATCTAAAAGGTTTTGTTTATAGGAAGTTTGGGACAAGCTACAATACCGATGATTCCGTAATAAGAAATTACGGCAGCATCGGTTTATATATGCAGATACCTATATTTGACAAAACTATTTATACGGATATACAAAAAACAAAGTCGGATTATTTGAAGAACAAATTCCAGCTTAGTCAGCTGAATATTGAGCTGAAATCTGAGTCTGAAAGTTTAAATAAAGAGCTTAAAATCATAAAAAACTCCATAGTAATGGCTAAAAAGAGCGTTGAAAACCAAGAAAATCTTTTAAAGTATGCGAAAGTGGCATTCGATACCGAAAGAATGACCGAGGAGGAATATTTAAGATATGAGGATGAACTGTTATCTGCTCAGGCAAATCTTTTTAATTTAAAAACGAAAAAATGGGAAGTTGTATCAAAGCTTGCTGTCATTTACGGAAATGATTTGGAGGAGATTGTTAGATGAAAAAGAAAATTGTTACTGTTGTAGCGGTGCTGATTATAGCGGTTGTTTTGGTTGTATTGATTAAAAAAAGAAAAGAGGGGATTGCAGGGCTCAATCCGCCGAAAGTTTATCCTGTTATCGTAAAAACAATGAAACCGAAAATAAGTGAGTTTTCTCTGTCTTTATCGGGGCTTGGTTTGGTTGAGAGCTCTGTTGATTTTAATATTACAACGAAACTTGCTGCAAGGGTTTTGTATGTAAAGCCTATCGGGAGCAAGGTTAAAAAAGGTGATATTGTAGTTAGGTTGGATTCATCGGCAACACAGGCAAAAATTGCCTCTGCAAGTTCCTTACTGAAGTCTCTATACCCTAAATTAAACTCAGTCGAGCTCTCCCTAAAAAATATGATACTAACTCATAAAAGAACCAATGCACTTTTGAAGGTCAAAGGCGCTTCTATCGAGCAGTATCAGAAAGAAGAGGATATCATCTCATCGCTCAGATCTTCAATAGAAGCAGTTAAATCACAGATAAACAGTGTAAAAAGCGATATATCGAGTCTAAAAACGCTGCTTTCTTATACCGTTATAAAATCACCTGTTGATGGTGTTATAAGCAGAAAATTTTCAAATGTAGGTGATGTAGCAATGCCTGGAAAACCTATTGGATCTATAAGCTCAAAAAACGGAAAGTATATTCTTCTGAGGCTGCCTGATGATATTAAACCCAGAGGGTTGATTTTTGAGGGTCGTTTTTATGATGTTACTGCGCTAAATAATACATTTAACGGCTTAGATGAATACAAAGCAGATGTTAATACAACTCTCAATACAAATACACGCGTGAAGGTCGGCATTGTGGTCTTTAAGGGAAAAGCCGTGAAATTACCATTTGATGCCATACTTTCTGACAACGGTAAAAATTATGTGTTTGTTGTGGATAAAAACAGGGCTATTTCTAAAAAGGTTAAGATTATTTCAACGGGAGAAAATGGTATTGCCGTTTACGATAGGTCACTTATAGGAAAAGAAATTGTGCTTACCAAACCGGATATTTTTATAAAACTGCTTGGCGGCGTCAGAATAGTGAAGGAGTAACCTATGTTTGAATATTTCTACAAAAGACCTTATACGCTTTTTAGTATAATAGTTTTGTTCTTTATTTTGGGAGCGATAGGTCTAAAGGTGCTGCCAAAAAATCTTTTTCCAGATGCCGACAGACCGCAGGTCGTTGTTATTACAAAGATACCCGGAGCAACTGCACAGGTTGCCGCAAGCAGTGTTTCCAAACCCATAGAGGAGGAGATGGCCCGCCTTAGCTATGTTAGGGAAATAAGCAGCGTAAATGTGGCGAATTTTTCCATTGTTAAGGTGGAATTTAAGTATAAAAAGGGTTTGGAAAATGCCGCTGTCGATGTTGCAAATGCGTTATCAATTGTAAAATCAAAATTGCCGGCAAATGCTAACCCTTCAGTTTATACCGTAGGAAGTTTTACTTTGCCGGTTGATGTTATTTCATTAAGTCCCAAAAACAGTTCATTAAGTTTAAGCGATATAAGAAAAATGGCGGACAGCTTTATAAAACCGTATCTGCTCAGCATTCCGTCTATAGGCAATGTAGAGGTGTTCGGAGGATACAAAAGCGCAATAACAGTTAACATAGACCCGTATAAACTTGCCAAATACTCTCTTTCAGCCGATGTTGTCATAAGGGCTTTATCGTCTTTGGACAGGGATATGCCTATCGGTTTTATGAAATCCAAGGATAATTTCTTAACCCTGACATACTACGGTGAAAAAGATGAGATCGAAAAACTCAAACAGCTTCAAGTTGCTCCAAATGTTCCGCTTAAAAGTGTGGCTTCTGTTAAATGGAGTCATGAAAAACTATTTAGCGGATATATGGGAAACGGACATCCTGCTATTGCTCTTTCCGTGCAAAGGTCGCCGGGCGGCAGTGTTTTGGATGTTTCCAATTCGGCAAGAAAGGCTATAAAATATCTGAAAGCACAATATCCAAATATAAAATTTGAGATATCCGATACTCAAAGGAATCTTATTTTGACCTCAAACAGTAATATGCTTAGTGCTCTGCGTGATGCAATAATATACACACTTATTGTTTTGCTTCTATTTTTGGGTAATTTCAGGGCAATTATAGCGGCAGGCCTTTCCATACCTATGGTGTTTTTCTCAACAATAGCCATCATTTGGCTTACGGGGGGTGAGTTGAATATTGTTGTCTATACAGCAATAATTCTCTCTTTGGGTATGTTGACGGATGATGCAGTTGTTGTTTTGGAAAACATAGAAAGACATCTAAATGAGCTTAAAGAAGATTTAAATACAGCCATATATAACGGCACAAAGGAGGTTATAGGGCCTGTTTTTGCCGGAACCTTGTCAACCATTGTAATCCTATTTCCGTTAATGTTCGTGGGCGGTTACCCTCAGAAGATTTTTCAGCCCCTTATTTCCACCCTAATCATATCTTTGATAGTTTCCTATTTTCTATCCACAACATTTGTTCCGAAGTTGTCCTTTTATCTTTATAAAAACGGAACAAAAAAAACAAAGATAGAGAACTTTTTTGAACAGTTTTACTTTAGAACAATTGGGAGATTTGCTGATGTTTATGTGGGAATACTGCGTTTTTCAAACAATAAAAGAGCGTGGTTAAGGTGGTTAAGAAGAGCGTTTTTAATTATCGGTGTGATTCTCGTTTTTGTTTTAAGTATTAAAAGCATTATGCCTGTTCTCGGCAGGGATATTATGCCTCCTATGGATACGGGGATAATTATGGCAAAGGTGAGATTTTCTCCTAACAGCACAACCAGCACATCTGCAATAAAAATGAAAAAATTTCTAAAGTGGCTTGATAAACAATCCTATGTTGAAATGAGCTCTGTGGCATTCGGCTCAGAGGCCGGTGTTCTATCTTTGGGCAGCGGTAATCTCCCGAGTGAGGCATCAATAACCGTAAACTGTGTTGATAGATTTCATAGAAAGCTGACGATTTGGCAAATTGAGTCCATTTTTAGGGATAAACTTAACAAACTTACGGGTATTAAAAGCGTAGATGTGTATGATTTTGGTGCTACACCCCTTTCTTCGATAAAAGCACCTCTTGATGTCAGAATAGATAGCCCGACTTACTACGGCTTGGCAAGCGAGGCTCAAAATGTCAAAAATGCGATTAGAAAGATTAAAGGACTAACAAGCATTGATACAAGCTGGGACAAGGATTTTGTTGAGATTGAACTGAATATAGATACAAACAAGGCATTGAGCTACGGCCTAACCCCTGCAAGAATAATTTCCCAAATCCCGATAAACGGAAGGATCGCGTCCTTAAATGGAGACTTTGCATCTATGAATACACAAATGGTCAGGGTTTATCTTAAAGGTAAGTTTAATGAAAATCTACAAAGCATAAGGTTATTGCCTATAAAGACGGCATTTGGATATTATATACCGCTTGAAAGTGTTGCAACATTTAAAAAACATTTCACTGCAGCAAAGATAGAGAGAGACCAACTATTATACAGCATAGATGTTAACGGATACAGAAACAAAAAACCCATTACAATGTTAACACAAAACAGCAACAATATATTGAAAAAATTAAAAACCGATGGGTTTAAAATTTTGCAGGCAGGGAGCATTGTACAGTTAAACGATAGTTTTGAAAGAATGCTAAAGGCCATTTTAATAGGTGTTATTTTACTTACTATGACACTGATAGCTGTTTATAAATCAGTTAGGATGGGGCTTGTTATGATTGTAGTCTTGCCTCTTTCCATGATAGGTGCAGCATGGGCGATGCTTATTTTCAACAAGCCCTCTTGCATGCCGAGCATGATGGGAATTATCTTGCTTTTCGGTATCATAATCAAAAACTCGGTTTTGCTTATAGACTTTTATCAGGGGTATAGAAAAAAGAATCCGCCGTTTGAAAGCGCCGTTGAAAGTGTTAAGGTAAGATATAGGCCTGTTATGATGACGGCCTTCGGCACAATTGCCGGTATGATTCCCATAGCGTTTGAAAGCGCTGTAGGCCTTGAAAGATTATCACCGTTGGCTGATGTTGCCGTGGGCGGTTTGC
>CAZFWO010000097.1:0-5568 GCA_964522785.1 uncultured Desulfurellales bacterium | reverse complement strand
TACCATAAAGAAAATAACAGCAGATTTGTGAAAATAGACTCAAACAGTTGAGTCCGTTACCCATTTTCGTAAAAACTTTTATTTTATTAAGAACTTTATCCACGAAAATAGGTGACGGGTTGATAAGAAATTGTAAGAGCATTATTTTATTGCTATGCAATGGTCTCATAATATTAGATAATAAATCTTATTAAAAAGTTCTTTAAATTTTTACGAATTTTTATGCACCAAATCAACGAGCAACTTTGCCATGTCCTCTTGTGTTTGAGGCAATATTCCATGGCCAAGATTAAAGATATGCGGAATATTCTTTGTTTTGGATATGAGGTTAAGCGTTTCCCTTTTTAATGTATCTCTGTCTGCAAGAAGAACTGTATTGTCCATATTGCCCTGAACACACCTTTTGCTTTTTGAATGAATGTAATTTAAATCTTGTCGCCAGTCAACACTCAAACAGTCAAAATCCAGGTTAACTACCAAATCGTTTATATGAGAGGAATTTTTAATATAGTAGATGGATGGAAACGATACGCTTTTTGCTATCTGCTCATTGAAGGGGTAGATAAAATTCTTATAAATACCATAAGGTACAATACCTGCCCAGCTGTCGAAAAGCTGAATTGCGTCAACGCCGGCATGTATTTGAATTTTTAGATAATCTATTGTCAGTTGGGTTAAAATTCCCATTATTTTAAGGAACTTGTCGGGTGATCTGTAGATAAAAGAGCGAATTTTATAGAAATCGCCACTCGAACCGAACATATAGCATCCAAGCGTAAACGGCGCCGCGGCAAAACCAATCAAGGCTGTATCATTAATTTCATGTTTAATGATTTTTATCGTTTCTGCAACAAAATTTACGGACTCCATATTTTGTTGATTATAAACAAGGTTGTTTAAATCAAGATTATTGACAACGGGCGGTACACCGTCTTTATATGAAAGCTGTGCGCCAAGTGCTTTAAGGGGTATAAGAATATCGGAAAACAGAATCATTGCATCAACATCAATCTCTTCTAACGGCAGCATCGTTGCCTTAGCTGACAGCTCAGGTGTTGTACACATTGTCAGAAATGAGTGTTTTTCTCTAAGGATACGGTACTTTTTCAGAAATCTCCCTGCCTGTCTCATAAACCAAATGGGCTTTTGCTTACAGATGTTTCCATTAAGTGTATCGATAAACAGCTCTTTCTTGTTCATTTTGCCTCCATCCAGTTATGGGCAGCCTTGATATTCACGGAGAGCGGCACATCAAATTCAACCACGTTTTCCATAATATTTTTTACTGTTTTTTGAACATCATATACTACATCTTTTCTTGCCTCAATCAAGAGTTCGTCATGTACCTGCATTACAATATCAGCATCAAAAGCAGAGAGCTCTTTATCTAACTTAACCATTGCAATTTTTATTATATCGGCAGCGGTTCCCTGTATTACAGCATTTACGGCAGCCCGCTTTTCAAATCCGGCAAGTCTTTGATTGGATGAGTTTATATTGTAAAAATGTCTCCTGCGTTTAAAATATGTTTCAACATAACCCTTTCTTGAAGCCTCATCTATTGTCTTATCTATAAACAGTTTTACACCTGAAAATCTTTCGAAATATTTCTCTATAATCTTCTTTGCTTCGGAGTTCTTAATATTCAATGTTTTTGATAGAGAAATATAACCCATGCCGTATAATATTCCAAAATTAATGGTTTTAGCCATTCTTCTTAGATTATGATCAACCATAGATGGGTGTACGCCGAAAATCTTAACAGCTGTCTGAGTATGAATATCATCGCCTCTTTTAAAAACATCTATAAGTGTCTTGTCTTTGCATAGATGTGCCAAAACACGCAATTCTATCTGGGAGTAGTCGGAACAAATCAATTCGTACCCATTTTCGGCTATAACGGCTTTCCTTATACCGGAATGTATTTCATCCTCGCCAGCAGGCAAATTTTGTAAATTCGGATTCGAAGATGACAGTCTTCCGGTTGATGTTATGGTCTGATTGAATGTTGTGTGAAGCCTGTTATTCTTGTCGGCTTTTTCCATAAAGGGTGTTATATATGTTGATATGACCTTTGAAATCTCGCGATACCTTATTATCAAATCCGCTATTTCATAATTTTTCGATAGTTCCGTCAACGTTTCAGCATCTGTAGAGTAACCCGTTTTTGTCTTTTTTACAGGGGTTATTTTTAGTTTCTCAAAAAGAATTCTTTGCAGCTCCTTTGTTGAGTTTATATTAAACCGCTCGCCTGATATAGAATATATATCTGCTTCTGCTGCACACTGTTTGTTTAAAAGTTCATTTTTAAATTTATACAGATAATCCATATCAATCTTCAATCCCAATTTTTCCATTTTATAGAGAACATAGGATAAAGGTTCTTCTATTTTGTAAAGCAAATCTTTCATTCCATATTTTTCTAAGGTTTCCTCAGATTTATTGAGAGCCACAGCTAACTTCTTATAAAAATCGCTTAGTGTATTTATTTTGTAGTTTGTTTCATTATCGGCATGTTCAAAACATCTATCGACACTACCGCTTGAATCGGAATTTACAAGATAACATGCAAGTTTTATATCAAACGGCAGATTTTCAAATTCAAATCCCTTCCACAGTAATTCTTTTAGGTCGTATACAGCAGAGGCATATTTTATCATTTTGGGTTTTTCAGGCATGTTTTTACCGTCTCTGAAAACATAGGTTTCACCGTCTTTTGAATAAATAACGGGTATATCCGTATTCTCAATAACAAGGTTTGGACGATTTTCTTTATCTATGCTTCTTAGAAGCGAATTAAAACCAAACTTTACGAACATCTCTCTTATCTTTTCAATCTGTTTTTCTTTTCTTTTCAGTATATCTAAATCTATGTTTATGGGCACATTTCTGTCTGTTGTTGTTAATCTTTTATAGAGTATCAAATCGCCATCATTCTCTATTGCCTCTTTGATTTTAGGCTTCAATTCATCAAGGTGGTTGAGAATATCTTCACAGCTTTTGTAATTTTTAAGCAATTCGGATGCTGTTTTTGGTCCTATCGACTTAATGCCCGGAACATTGTCTATACTGTCTCCCACAAGTGCCAAATAATCGGCTACCTGATTTGGGTATATGCCCAATTTTTTGTAAACCGATTGTTCATCATAGAATATCTTTTTAACCGGATTATAGACGATAACACTTTCATCATCCACAAGTTGAAGCATGTCTTTATCGTTGGCTACTACTATTATTTTAAAATTATTTTTCAATTTCTCGGCAAGGGTTGCTATCAAATCATCGGCTTCATATCCGTCTTTTTCAATAATTTCTATGCCAAAATATTTTATCAGATCTTTTATCGGTTCTATCTGTGCAGAAAGCTCATCGGGCATTTTGGGCCTGTTCTGTTTATATGTTTCAAGCAGATTCTCTCTGAATGTTTTTGCTTTCGTATCAAATATTACAGTTATGTATATGGGATTCTCTCTATCTATCTCAAGCAGCATCCTTGAAAAACCGAATATGGCTCCTGTTGGAAAATTGCCTTTTGATAGCCCTTTTATGGCAAAGAAAAATCTATACAAAAAAGAACTTCCATCAATCAGATATACCGTTTCTTTCATAAACAGTAAACTACAAAATTTTCTTCAAATAGTCTATAAAAATTGAACTTTACGGTAAAATCTGTTAATTTGTGCAGTGTGAAGAGAGATTTTTTGTTTTGGTTTTCTGTGGGTTTTATAGCTTTTATAGCACTATCGGCTGTTTTTGCACCCTATATTGCCGCATACAATCCATATGCCATAAATCCACACGCCATTCTTCAGCCTCCAAGCCTTCATCATCTTTTTGGTACGGATAGAATAGGGAGAGATGTGTTTTCAAGAATGATTTTTGCAAGCAGAATTTCAATAGAGGTTTCTTTAATAGCCGTTGGCATATCTATAACTGTAGGTGTTGTTATAGGCGCAGTAAGCGGATATTTTGCTGGTTGGATAGACAGTCTTCTTATGAGGTTTACAGATATTATGCTGACATTCCCTGTTTTCTTTTTGATACTTGCCGTTGTTGTTGTTGTGGGCCCGAGCATAGTAAATGTTATGGTTGTTATAGGATTAACTGGATGGATGGGCGTTGCACGGATGGTTAGAGCTGAAACGCTAAAGATAAGAGAGATGAATTATATACATGCATCCAGGTTATTATGTAAAAGTGATATATATATTATAACCAAACATGTTATACCAAATTCCCTTTCACCTGTTATTGTCTATGCTACACTTGGTATAGGCAGTGCTATTTTAACGGAATCTGGATTGAGTTTTCTGGGCCTTGGCGTGCAGCCGCCTACGGCAAGCTGGGGAAGTATACTTTCTGAAGGAAAGGATGTTATAGACATAGCCTGGTGGATGAGTTTTTTCCCCGGTGTTGTAATATTTTTAAGCGTTGTATCGTTTACAATAATTGGCGAGAAATTAAAGTAATGTTTCAAATAGACAAAAGAAAATTAAAATATTTTGATTACCCACTGTTTATAGCAGCTCTGCTTATCAGTGCAATAGGTGTACTTACGATATATACAACAAAAAACGGTTATTTGTTTGCCATACGACAGCTATTCTGGATATTCGTAGGCATGGCTATTGCTGTACTGGTTGCAAATATAGACATAAGAAAGATGAAGTATCTTGCAAAACCATTGTACATACTCTCTGTATTGCTCCTGATATCTGTTTTTTTAAATGGAGTTTTTAGTCATGGAGCAAGAAGATGGATAAGTATAGCATCTATACATGTGCAGCCCTCGGAGTTTGTTAAAGTTGCAGTGATATTGGTACTTGCTTACTATTTTGATGAAAATCCGAAGAGCAAGCCATACAACTTTACTGAATTAATTATTCCTTTCTTATTGGTAGTACTGCCTGTTATCTTTATAGTAGTACAGCCCGATCTTGGGACATCTGTAGTGATTATATCCATTGCATCTACCATTATATTGTTTGCAGGAATAAAAAGATCTTTACTTTTGAAAATGGTAATATTCGGCATTATTTTTCTTCCCTTTGTGTGGTACTATCTAAAACCCTATCAAAAAGATAGAATAATGGCATTTATTGATCCGTACTCTGCCCCTACAACCTACGGATACCATATTATTCAATCCGAAATAGCTATAGGTTCAGGGGGCTTGTTTGGCAAGGGCGTTAAAGGGGCAACACAAACCGCTCTCAATTTTTTGCCGGAGAGCCATACGGATTTTATATTTTCCGTCTTTAGCGAACAGAGAGGGTTTATATTAGATATTATTTTAATATTTCTATATCTTTTTATTATATCAAGGGCAATTCAAATAGCGAAGAAAGCCCAGAACAACTTTGAAAGGTTTACATGTGTGGGTATCATAACGATGATGTGGATTTCATTGATATTTAATGTTGGTATGACAATGGGTATGCTCCCCGTTGTCGGGATACCTATGTCACTATTTAGTTACGGAGGAAGCGCAATGGTTGTAAATTTTTTCTGCATAGGTTTGCTGTCAAGTGTTAGAATGAGGAATTATTTATGACGAGATTGATAATA
>CAZFWO010000096.1:0-5626 GCA_964522785.1 uncultured Desulfurellales bacterium | reverse complement strand
GGATGGTGAGGAATTCATCCTTTATTTGCTCATTAAGCACACTAAGCACACTAAGCACTTTTTGCGTAATGTCAGCTACCATAAAGAAAATAATAGCAGGTTTGTGAAAAATAGACTCAAACAGTTGAGCTTAAGCACCTAAAACCCAGAACCCAATACCTACGACACTCACACTCACACATACACTTACACAAGTTGAGAGAATCTTGATAAGAAATTGCAAGAGTATCATTTCATCACTTCTGCAGTGGTCTCATATATATGTAAGTTCTTGACAAATTTGTTCGCACATATAAAATGCTCCCACTACAAGTAGGGGGTAGTATATGACTAATATAAAAGACTCTAAATTTTCTAATTTTTTTAACAGTGTAAAACCATCCGGTTTAAGATTTGCTCAAACGATATTTGCCGAAAGAGTTAAAGATGATATTGAGCATGGCAGGAGCCCTGTGGAGGCAATAAATGTGGCAATAGGGAGTGTGTCATTAAAAACACATCCTAAAATGCTTGAAAGATATTTAAAGCCTATAAACAAAGATTTGATAGAAGGTATTTGGAGATATGGCGAAACACCAGGTACAGAAATGGCTAACGAAGTTTTTATAAAGATAATTAAGGCCTTTTTGCCGGATAATATAAATCCAAACCTATATTCCGTAGTTCAGGGTGGCGGTTCTGAGGTTATGAGAACGGTTCTTCTCGGTGTGTGTGGAGATGCCTATAAAGACGAAAGGCCTCTGCTTGTAATGAATCCCACGTATACAAATTATAAGGCTGTAGCCGACGAATTGGGAAAGAAAATAGTTTCGGTGCCCAGAGCGTTGGACAGAAAAGGCAACTTTAGCAATGTCGATATACAAGAAATAGAAAAAGCCATTAAAAAATATAGACCAGGAGCTTTATTGATAATACCCTACGATAATCCATCAGGACAACTTATGAGACAAAAAACCATAAATAAATATGCAAAAATATGTCTTGAGAATAATATGTTTATTGTGAGTGACGAAGCGTATAGGGGTTTGTACTATGTCGACGAGGAACCATCTACTATATGGAAAGTAACGGATGAGGATGTTCCAGGTATTGAAGAGGCAGGAATAAGAATAAGTATAGAGAGTCTGTCTAAAACATTTAATGCATGCGGTTTGAGAATGGGTGCTTTAGTTACTGATAATAAAAATTTTAGAGATAAAGCATCCTATGCCAATACAACATACCTTTGTCCCTCGATTGTGGGACAGCACATAGTGGAATCCTTATACAATGAAACAAAAGAAGATATATTAAACTGGATAATGGATTTAAAAAACTACTACAATGGCATATTGGCAAGGTTGTATAAAGGCTTCCAGAAACATTTGCCTGGTGTTATAATGTCTCAGCCTGAGGCGTCCATATATGTGGTCATAGATGTTAGAAATATAGCTAAAGACGGTTTTGATGCAGAGGATTTTGTAATGTTTTGCGCAAAAAATGGAGAAGTGAAAATAGGAGGCAAACGCATGACACTGCTTGTCAGTCCTATGTGGGGATTTTATAATGTATTAGATGGGGAAAATCCTGGTCATACACAGATGAGGATAGCATGTGTTGCGCCTGAGTATAAGATGGAGCTTGTGCCTGAACTATTTGCAAAATTATTCAGGCAATATGAGGAACATAGATAGTAATGAAAATATTCCTTATTGTATTTATTTCTGTATTTTTAGCGGAGCTTGGTGATAAAACACAAATTGCGACCTTACTTTTTGCCTCAGACAAGATGTGAATAAGTGGTTTGTATTTTTAGGGGCATCTATGGCACTTATTACAACAAGTGCCATAGGTGTCTTAGGCGGTGATTTTATTTCGCACTACATAGATAAAAAGTATCTTAATATTGCTGCAGGAGTGGGGTTTATACTTGTGGGTGCATTTATTCTTATAAAAAATAATTAAATTACTTATATATTAACTAATCCAACATAACAAAAGTTTACATTGTATAAACTATTGACTTTTTTTATATTTTATGTAGAATTAGCAAAATTGTTAAAGGAGAGGTGTGTTATGTTGCAGCACAATATGTTGGATTACGATAAAGAGATTGAAAATTTTAAATTAGAAGCCCCTGAATATTATAATTTTGCTTTTGATGTAGTGGACAAATGGGCTATTGACAGAAGTAAACTGGCTTTGGTATGGGCTAATACAACGGGTAAAGTTATAAAAAAATATTCCTTTTGGGATATTTCTCAGATGTCTAATAAATTTGCCAATGTTTTGTTGTCTCTTGGCATCAAAAAGGGTGATAATGTTTTTGTTATGGTACCGAGAATTGTCGAGTGGTATGCTGCTATGCTTGGTTTGAATAAAATAGGTGCTGTAGCTTTGCCGGCTCCGAATATTTTAATGCCTGAGGATATAGCTTATAGAATTAGAAAAGCAGATGCCGTTATGGCGATAGCAAGTGCATCTAATGCTCATAAGGTCGATGAGGCATGTATTGAAAAATGTCCAGCCTTAAAATATAAAATGGTTATAGACGGAGATGCGGAAGGGTGGCTGTCTTTTGAAAATCAGATGGATAAGGTTTCTTCAAAGCTGTCAAGAGATGATGTTGAACCTACAAAGTCAACAGATCCTCTACTTATATACTTTACATCGGGTACTACTAAGTATCCCAAAATGGTTATGCATGACCAATCCTATGCTTTAGCTCATATCATCACAGCCAAATATTGGCATGATTTAAAACCGACTGATTTGCATTGGACAATCTCGGATACGGGATGGGGTAAAGCCGTTTGGGGGAAGTTATACGGTCAATGGATAATAGGCTCAACTGTATTTATGCACAATGCGGAAGGGGCGTTTAATTCCAAAATTACATTAAAACTATTAACAACTCAGGGTATCACGAGTTTTTGTGCTCCTCCTACAGTTTATAGAATGCTGATACAGGAAGATTTGAGTAAATACGATTTTTCCGATTTAAGGCATTGTGTTTCAGCTGGTGAGCCAATCAATCCTGAAGTAATAAAAGCGTGGAAGAATGCTACAGGTACATTGATTTACGATGGATACGGACAGACGGAATCTATTTTACTTGTTGCAAATTATCCCTGTATGCCTATAAAGTACGGTTCCATGGGTAAGCCAGTTCCTGGTTTTGATGTTAGAATAGTGGATGATGACGGAAATGATATGCCGATTGGAGAACCCGGTCATATAGCTGTAAAAATAAGCCCTAAGCATCCTATAGGCTTAACTAAAAATTATTACAAGGATGATGCTGCAACAGAGGAAGCCTTTACCGATAATTTCTATTATACGGGAGATAGGGCGTATAAAGATAATGACGGATATTTTTGGTTCTATGGAAGGGCTGATGATGTTATTAAATCATCAGGGTACAGAATAGGGCCCTTTGAAGTTGAAAGCGCACTTCAGGAGCATCCTGCAATTGTTGAGAGTGCGGTTGTGGCATCACCCGATCCTATAAGGGGTAATATAGTTAAAGCTTTTGTTATATTGGCTGAAGGATATAAACCCTCTGATGCACTAATAAAAGATATACAGGATTTTGTAAAGCTAAAAACAGCACCTTATAAATATCCGAGAGAGGTGGAGTTCGTAAAAGAACTGCCAAAAACAATAAGCGGAAAGATTAAAAGGGCTGTTTTAAGAAGAATGGAAGTAGAAAAAAAATCCGGTAAGAGAAACCATAGCAGATTGATATAAGGGGTGATGTAATGTTAAGTTATGCTTTTGAGGGCTCTACAAAACAATTTATAGCAAAAACAATAGGTGATATGCTCGATGATAATGCGGTTGAGTTTGCAAATAACGATTGTTTGATAAGCGTTCACCAAAATATAAGGATGTCCTATAAGGATTTTAAAAAAGAGGTTGACACGGTCGCAAAAGGTTTGATGGCCATGGGGATAAAAAAAGGTGATAAGGTGGCAATATGGTCAACCAATAATGCAGAATGGGTTTTGACACAGTTTGCTACGGCTAAAATTGGCGCTGTTCTTGTAACAATAAATCCTGCATACAGGACTATGGAGCTTGAGTATGCACTGAAACAATCAGAAGTAACAACACTCATAATGATAGAAAACTTCAAGACCTCCGATTATTTGAGAATTTTTTATGAGGTAGCTCCCTTTGTAAGGGGCGCAACACCTGGACAAATACACTCAAATAAATTGCCCTATTTAAAAAATGTAGTGTGTATAAGCGATGAGAAACACACGGGAATATTTAAATGGAAAGATGTTCTTGATTTTTCCTCAAAGATCAGTGACGAAGAGTTGAGTGAAAGGCAAGCAACTCTTGATTTTGATGATCCAATAAATATTCAATATACATCGGGCACAACGGGTTTTCCAAAGGCTGCCACATTGAGTCATTTTAACATCCTTAACAACGGATTCTTCATAGGAGAAAGAATGGACTTCACAGATAAAGATAGGCTATGCATACCCGTGCCTTTTTATCACTGTTTTGGCATGGTCTTAGCGAATCTAGCCTGTGCCACTCACGGTGCAACAATGGTTTTGCCGGCTGCATATTTCGATGCTGAATCTGTTCTTAAAGCGGTTGAGAAGGAAAAATGTACCGCTCTCCACGGTGTTCCAACAATGTTTATAGCTGAATTAGAGCATCCAGATTTCAATGATTACAACCTAAGTAGCTTGAGGACCGGCATAATGGCTGGGTCCCCCTGTCCAATCGAAGTCATGAAGAGAGTCAATAATAAAATGCACATGAACGAAATAACCATAGCTTACGGGCTTACGGAGGCTAGTCCTGTGATAACACAAACGGCCACGCGCGATACCTTAGAGCACAGAACAGAGACTGTCGGAAAACCATTACCATTTGTAGAAGTAAAACTGGTAGATCCTGAATCTGGTAAAATGGTCCCAGTAGGTGAGCAGGGTGAACTGTGCACAAGAGGCTACAATGTTATGAAGTATTACTACAACAATCCGGAAGCCACACGTAATACTATTGATGAATCAAAGTGGCTCCACACAGGGGATTTGGCAGTTATGACAGAAGACGGATACTTCAAGATAACCGGAAGAATAAAAGATATGATTATTAGAGGCGGCCAGAATGTATATCCGAGGGAAATAGAAGAGTTTATATATACACATCCAAAGGTTGCCGATGTTCAGGTTGTAGGTGTTCCGGATAAGAAATATGGTGAAGAGGTTTGTGCATGGATTAAGCTAAAAAGTGGTGAAACCGCAAGTGAAGAAGAGATAAAAGAATACTGTAGGGACAACATAGCTCACTATAAGATACCACGCTATATAAAATTTACAGATTCGTTTCCTATGACTATTACAGGAAAAATAAGAAAAGTAGAAATGAGAGAAATTTCAACAAAAGAATTAGGTTTAGAGGATGTGGCAAAAATAGAAACAGCTTAGATAATTAGACCATTGCACAGTATATTATATTATTATTGAGATATTGTGCAGTGGTTTCATAATGTAATGGTTTCTTAATGAATTCTTAATAAAAACATAATATTTTCTTTACGCATAAACCGTATAGTTATATAAAATTTTTTTAGGAGGTGGTTTTATGCGTAAAACCTTATGGTCAATTCTATCGGTTA
>CAZFWO010000095.1:0-5636 GCA_964522785.1 uncultured Desulfurellales bacterium | reverse complement strand
ACGGGGAGAGAAATTGCGAACAAAACTTGACAGTATCTCAAGCTCTTGAAACGAATATGCCCCGTCACCCATTTTCGTAAAAACTTTTACTTTCTTGAAAACTTTATCCACGAAAATAGGTGACGGGTTGATAAGAAATTGTAAGAGCATTATTTTATTGCTATGCAGTGGTCTCATGATTTATAACTTTTTCACAATAATTACCACTCTTCTATTTACAGCATCCCGAGGATTCGTACCGGGTACAGGCCTTGTATCTGCATAGCCTATAACGCTATCAAATCTATTGTGCGCTATACCATTTTTCTCTAATTCTCTCCTTGCGGCATTTGCTCTCATTGATGAGAGATCCCAGTTTGTAAAGCCATTATTCACATAAATAGTGGAATCTGTGTAACCCTCTATTACTATCTTATTGGATACAGACCTTAGCTGCTTAGCTATTATAGCCAAAACTTGTTTGGCATAAGGCTCAATCTCGGCTGAACCTGGAGCAAACATAGGTTTCTTGTTTTTATCAAACATCACGATTCTTAAGCCGTTTTCCGTAATTTCCATCTTTACTTGATTTTTATACTGCAATAATTCTTTATTTTTCAAAATTTCTTGTTCAATTTTTGACATAGCTGCGTGTAAATTTAAAACATTCTTATTTTTACTAATACTTCCGCCACTGTTTTTTAATATTTTAGGTATTAGACCCCTGCCATGTACACTTTTTCGGTTTTCAACTGTAGGAAGTGGCATTTCAGGAATTTTTGTGGATAGCGTAAGACTCCTTGAACCAACATCAAACACGCCCTTTGAAGGCAATTGAGTTGAACCTTCAGTTAAAGAGGTTACTCCCGGACTTGTAAAATAGGTTGATAACGTCTTTCTTTGTTTAATGTTGGTAGCCGCTATAAGCCACATAACGAGAAAGAAAGCCATCATAGAGGTCATAAAATCGCCGTATGCAATTTCCCACGCGCTACTTCCAGCCTCTTTGCATTTTTTCTTCTTACATTTTTTAACTATGCCACCTTCATTCCCATCTGCCATTTTACCTACCCTTTACAGTTCGTTCGGCTAAATCAAATTCAGGTCTAGCAAAAGGAGGAATACTTTCCCTAACTGCCTCCATTGCAATTATAGGAGCATCACCCTTGGCTATATAAATAATACCGGTTTTTAAAGCAATCAGGTATGCAATAAAGTCTTCATTTTTAAATCCAGCATATTTTGCCATTGGTCCAAATATGCCATAACAAAAAAGCAAACCCAACATTGTTCCCGTTAAAGCAGCACCTATATGTCTACCTATTTCTAAAATAGAACCGCCGAGTGCGCCCATTGTTAAAATAACGCCCAAAACAGCAACAATAATACCAATACCAGGCATAGATTCAGCCAAAATACCAACCATCTTAGCCGGAGCCGACACCTCTTTCTCTATAGATTCTATATTACCGTCAAGCATTTCATCGAGCTTTTCCACTTCTATGCCGGTTACAATATTTCTCAAAGCGTCAATTAATAGATCTTTTGCTTCCTTATTTTTTAGAAAAAATTGAGATTCTTGCAACAGCGGTGAAGAATCAGGCTCATCAACAATAGCCTCAAGGGAAAGAATGCCGTCTTTTCTAACCTTCGTGGATAGAGCGTATATAACCTTAAGCAATTCGAGATAAACCTTTTTATTATATGGATCGGGTTTTAAAATACCTAAAATAACGCTAATAGCACCCTTCATTGCACTCGGGGATGCACCGGATAAAAGCATGCCAATAAAAGCACCGACAATCATTATATATTCACCTATTTGAATCAAGACAAGAGGGTTGCCGCCTTCGAACATAAAGCCGCCTATTATGGCTCCCAACGTTATAATAAGACCTACGATATTCATAATGCCCCCGACAGTTTTTTCTAAGTCCTGAACAATAAATCGGTTGTTTTCAAATTTTATTTAGCTATTTATCTCTTTTATCTACAACCCTTACAGCTTTGCCTGCCGGCCTTTCTATTGTGCCCTCTGGCACTATTTGGATATTACAGTGAAATCCAAGAAAGTCGTATAGTTCATTCCCAAGCTTATCAAGTTCCTCTGATTTAAAGCCATTCCTTCTTTCTGCAATGATTGTCATACTCCCTTTGCCTTTTATCTTCTCCAAAACTATATTGTAGTACGGCGTTAAGTTTTTATACTTCATCAATATAGATTCTATCTGTGACGGGTAAAAATTTACGCCCTTAACCTTGAACATATCATCCGTTCTTCCCTTTAATCTATCTATTCTCAGGTGTGTTCTTCCGCAATCACATCTGTCTCTTGAGATAATCTTTGTTATATCCCTCGTTCTATATCTTAAAAGAGGCAAACCCTCCCTTGTAAGTGTCGTTATAACAAGCTCACCCTCTTTTCCGTCCTCAATAACATCACCTGTTTTTTTATCTACAATTTCAACTATATAATGGTCTTCCCATACATGAATACCATTTTTGGCTTCACAATCTATACCCATACCTACACCGCCGGTTTCTGTCATACCTATAATATCGTATGTATTAACGTTCATCTCATCCTCTATTCTTTTCCTCAACTCCTTACTCCATGTCTCTGCCCCAAGTATCGCAACCTTAAGATTGGAACGTCTAAAATCAAAATCTATCTCTTTGGCAACCTCCATCAATCTTAAAGGGTACGATGCTATGGCACACAAAGCAGTAGTTCCAAGTTCCTTTATAAATTTAAGCTGGAGCCTACTTCTTCCGGCACCGGCAGGTATTATAAATGCCCCTATCTTTTCCGCTCCATAATGAAAACCAAAACCTCCGTTAAATAATCCAAAAGAGGGTGTGATTTGCACCCTGTCTTTGGCTGTAACACCCGCTGCGTAATAGCAACGAGCCGAAATCTCGCCCCACTGTTCTATATCGTGTTTTGTCATAACATTTATTATGGGTGTTCCCGTTGTCCCTGAACTCATATGCATTCTGTACCATTTTTCACTATCTACCGCTATATGATTAAACGGATAAGCCTTTCTCAGCTCTTCCTTTTGTAAAACAGGTATCTGTCTGATATCTTCAAGCTTCTTTATATCTTCTGGTTCAATATCTTTATACTTTTCCCTGAATACAGAATTTGAATTCTTTATTAACTTAAGCGTATTTTTCAACCTTGCAAGCTGCAGCTTTTCAATCTCTTCTCTTGGCATAGTCTCCATTTCTCTATTAAAAATCATTTCAAACCCACCTTAAAAGCCTTTATATTTTTATCTGGTTTCTTGAAATTCCTTAAAACCTCAATAACATCATTTTTATCAAACAGATTTTGCTCTTTTATAAATTTCCCCAAAGCAAACGAGTTGGCAAATCGTATATCACCAAACTCTTTTATAATCTTCTCAGTTTCACCCTTTTTAAGCTCAACCAAAACACCCCTGTCATTCAAAAATCCCCTACCGTAGTCGATATAAGCTCCATCAAGCACAATAGCAAAATCGGCTTCGTTTTGCGATACATACGGACTTATGCCTTCCCCTATTTTCATATATATTTCAACAAGGCCGCCCTTCTTTGCCATACCGTGAATCTCTGTAGATTTAACAGAAATATTTTCATCCATTGCTATCTGTGCTATAATTTTAGATAAAGATATAGCGCCCATTCCGCCCACACCAAGTATCACTATCTTCATTCTTTAACACCTATTGCATTAAACGGACATGAATATACACACTGCCCGCATTTTATACACATAGCTTTATCTATATGTACTTTGCCATTCTCAAATATCAATGACGGGCACTCGAATGTATCTATACAAACCTTACACCCCGTGCATCTATCTTTATCAACAAAAACATCTCTATAACGCACATTCGACTTCAAGCCTTCTTCAGTATAAATACACGGATGGCTCAAAATAACAACAGCCGGTTTTGTGCTCTGTTTAATATAATCCTTAGCCTTTTTCAATATCTCTACACTTTTGTCAAAGTTATAAGCATCTTCAGATTTTACGAATTCAACACCTAAAGCCTTGATGACAGCCTCCAAATCAACACTATTTGCAGCTTTACCATATGAATCCACACTATCTTCTGGCGTTCTTTGATTGCCGGTCATGGCAACCGTTGCGTTATCCAGAATAACAAGCAAAAACGAGGCTTTGTTGTGGACAGCATCGATTAACGGGGTTATACCGGAGTGAAAAAATGTTGAATCACCTATCGTTGCAACAACAAGCTGTTTCTTATTATTAAGCTCAAATGCCTTATCAAAACCAAATGCAAAAGAGACGCTTGCGCCCATGCAATGAACCGTATCAACAGCTTTTAGATTCAAACCCAGAGTATAACAACCTATATCTCCTGTATATATTGCACTGTCTTTAAATACCTTTTTTATAGCAAAAAATGCACTCCTGTGTCCACATCCCGAGCATAAAGAGGGTCTTTTAAAGGGCGGGCTTATATCACCATGAAATCTATCTTTGGATATTATACCCGTTTTGTCCAAAACATCCTCTACAACGTCCATGGTCAATTCACCCTCGTTTGGTATAACATTATTTAACCTTCCGGAAACGCTCAGCCTATTTTTTATCTGCATCTCAATAACCGGATAGCTCTCCTCCACAACAATGGTCTTTTTATGTTCATCGATAATATCTTGAAGTTTGTTATCATCTATCGGATAGGGCATATCAAATTTGAGAATTGTAACCGTATCTTGCAAGCTGTATTTTTCAACAATATCACATAGATAAGCAAAGCTGACACCGCTTGTTATAATTAGAATATCGCCGTTAAAATAACTTTTTGGTTTATTGACCCGCTTTATCTTTTCTATTTTTTCATTTAATGCTTTATGAAGAAGATATCTAAAATGTGGCGTTGCCGCAAACCTGTTCACATCTTTATTAAAAACTGGTTCTGCAGTTTTTCTCTCTTCAATATCTTCAATATCAATATCCTCTCTTGAGTGAGCAATCCTCGTTGTTGTGCGCAGCATTACCGGAATTTCAAACCCCTTGCTCAAATCGACAGCTTTTCTTGCAAATTCATAGGCTTCTTTCGGCGTTGAAGGATCAAATACGGGAATCTTTGCAAAAAACGCCAGAAAACGGGAGTCCTGCTCTGTCTGTGATGAATGCGGTCCGGGGTCGTCCGCACTGACAACAACCAATCCGCCGGGTGTCCCCACGATTGCAGTATTCATAAACGGATCCATTGCAACATTCAAACCCACCTGCTTGAATGTAACGGCACTTTTTATATTAGCATAACTTGCAGCTGTAGCCTCTTCCATTGCTACCTTTTCATTCACAGACCACTCAAAATATCCATCTATATTGTATTTCCTTTTTAATTCAACGGCTGTAGATATAATTTCACTTGACGGTGTTCCGGGATAACCACTGATAAACCTTACACCGGACGACAACAAACCAAACGCAACAGCCTCATTACCAGATAAAAAAATTTTCATAAAAATGCCCCTTAAATGTCGCAGATCAATTATTACAAAATATATATTTTTTGCAAGCTAAATATGGTTAAATATACAGATAAAAGACCACTGGGAATAAAAAGGGGTCAGCCCTCGAAAATAGAAATTAGCTTGTTTATCTGGCTCCTTATCTTCCC